>NZ_JBALOZ010000256.1:0-7538 GCF_036965125.1 Bacillus sp. JJ1503 | reverse complement strand
TATTATGGCAGAAAAGCAACAATTATTTAAGCGAAAAAACACAAAGACACAAATTATTCATAATTTATTCGAAAATTATTCACAAAAAACCATTGAAGTGTGATTTAATATACAGAGGAAGATGTCTTTTTCATGATATTTAATTAACAGTATTATTACAATTACAATAGTAGAAAACTATTGAGGTTGTCATCATATTGGAAATGCTCTTCGTTTTTTATTGCAAATATAGCATTGTCAGCTAGAATGCTTTATAGTAGTTGTAGTATCATTGTCGTATTTGTGATAAGGGATAAAGGAGGAAAAAATATGTCTAACTCGAGGGCCTTTGTTAATGCTCGTTTAGAAAACAGCAGTGGGAGCCTAGAGAATGAAGTGCCAAGGACAACAGTTTGGAAGGATTTTTTATCACTGATTAAGATAGGAATTGTAAACTCGAATCTAATAACAACCTTCACTGGTTTATGGCTTGCACTTCACTTTACAGGAAAAGGCTTTTTGAATAATTTGGATATTGTTCTCTATACTGTAATAGGATCATCACTAATTATAGCTGGCTCCTGTGCCCTAAATAATTATATTGATCGAGATATAGATCCTTATATGGAAAGAACGAAGAATAGGCCAACCGTAACTGGAAGGGTTTCACCAGCCAGAGTGGCGATATTAAGCTTTTTGTTAATCGGAATTGGTACAGGATTGCTTCTGCTCACTACTGTAACTGCCGCTTTGCTCGGTTTAGTAGGAGTATTTAGCTATATTGTTCTATATACAATCTGGTCAAAACGGAGATACGTTTCTAACACTATTATAGGAAGTATTTCTGGTGCAGCACCTCCGCTTATCGGCTGGGCTGCAGTTGATGCTAATCTTGACATTATGGCATGGGGATTATTCTTAATTATGTTTTTTTGGCAGCCTCCTCATTTTTATGCGCTTGCTATGAGAAGGTGTGAAGAATATCGTGCTGCTAATGTACCAATGCTTCCTGTTGTTAAAGGATTTAAAAGAACAAAAACCTCTATTTACTTATGGGTGGCAGGGTTATTGCCTCTTCCGTTTTTGCTTCCAGAATTAGGAATTCCTTTTCTGGTTCTCGCAACAATTTTGAACATAGGCTGGATTGCAACAGGGATTTATGCAAGAAAGTTTAAAGACGATATAAAATGGGCTACTTTAATGTTTGTATATTCACTACAATATCTGACAATTATGTTTGTAGCTATGGTTATTATCACATTAATATAAAATAGTTTTAGGGGGGGACTACATGGCTTTTTTTTATTGCTTGTGCTCCAACCCGATCAAAAAAAAACAGATATCATAATATTAGTTTCCTTTATTTAGGCATACTACATAATAATCTTTGTTAGGAAATTCTTTCTTTTCCTATATCTTAGAAAGAATTTATATATAATTTTTTCGATCAAACATTTCAAACAGAAATTATACGAAAGAGGGGTTTGATTAAGCTATGAAAAGGCTTGCAAAATGGCGTCTGGCTTCGTTGTTCGCGATTCTGGCGCTCATACTATCTGCATGTGGTAATGCGAATTTATCTACTTTACAGCCTGCAGGTGAGGTTGCACAAGAACAATATGATTTGATGGTGCTAAGTACTGCAATTATGGTAGGGGTAATTGCAATTGTAGCAGTGATTTTCATTATCGTTTTGGTGAAATTCCGTCGTAAGGACGAAAAAATTCCAAAGCAAGTAGAAGGAAGTCACGCATTAGAAATTATCTGGACAGTCATTCCGATTTTACTTGTTCTTGTTTTAGCTGTTCCAACAGTTTCAGCTACTTTTAAATTAGCTGATGTGTCTCCTATGGAAAAGAAAAATGAAGATGGCAAAACAGATGCTCTTGTAGTAAATGTACGCGCCAATTTATATTGGTGGGAATTTGAATATCCAAACGAAGAAATTATTACAAGCCAAGATCTTGTTGTACCAACCGATGAAAGGGTCTACTTTAACCTAATCGCTTCAGATGTTAAGCATTCATTCTGGATTCCAGCTGTTGGTGGAAAGTTAGATACTAACACGGATAACGTGAATAAATTCTGGCTGGAATTTAATGATGAAAAATCATCGGACGTCAATAATGTATTCTACGGGAAATGTGCTGAGCTTTGTGGTCCGTCACATGCTCTAATGGATTTTAAAGTGAAAGCAGTTCCACGGGCTGAATTCGACCAATGGGTAAGTGATATGCAAAGTGTTAAAGAGCCAATTAAGGCTACTACTGCTTCTGCACAGCAAGGGCAGGAAATCTTTAATCAAAGCTGTATCGGATGTCATGCAGTAACTCCTGCAAACACAACTCCAGAGGCAGCAAGACTAGCACCAAACTTAACAAACTTTGGTGAGCGTGAGAAGATTGCCGGCATCTTGGATCATACAGAAGAGGACTTAAAGAATTGGTTAGCTGATCCTGAAAAATATAAGCCAGCTAATAAAATGACTGGTACGTATACTGGTTCTGGTCCTAATGGTGAATTAACAGATGATGAATTAAATGCCTTAACTGAATATTTGATGGGATTAAAAGTTCAGGGGAAATAGTGTAATTGCTAAAGGGAGGTAAAATTGTGAGTACCATTGCTCAAAAGAAAGGTTTTGGTGCGGTTCTTTGGGATTATCTAACAACTGTAGACCATAAGAAAATTGCACACCTTTATCTTTTTGCTGGCGGATTCTTCTTCCTTCTCGGTGGAATAGAAGCTATGATTATCCGTATTCAGCTAATAAAACCAAATAATGATTTTGTCAGTGCTGGATTATTTAATGAAATGCTAACAATGCACGGAACAACGATGATATTTCTCGCCGCGATGCCATTGTTATTAGGATTTATGAATGCCGTCATGCCACTCCAAATTGGAGCCCGTGACGTAGCATTCCCTTTCCTTAATTCTTTAGGATTTTGGTTATTCTTCTTTGGGGGAGTATTCTTAAACCTTTCATGGTTTTTAGGAGGAGCTCCTGATGCTGGATGGACTTCCTATGCATCCTTATCGCTTGCATCTGAAGGACATGGAATAGACTTCTATGTACTTGGATTGCAAATTTCAGGTTTTGGTACGTTAATGGGTGGAATTAACTTCCTTGTAACCATTATTAATATGCGTGCACCGGGAATGACTTATATGCGTATGCCAATGTTTACATGGACGACTTTTGTTGCTTCATCGTTAATTCTATTTGCATTCCCTCCATTAACAGTAAGTATCTTTTTACTAATGTTTGACCGAATGTTCGGTTCGAATTTCTTTGATGCTTCAATGGGTGGAAATACAATCATTTGGGAGCACTTCTTCTGGATATTCGGACATCCTGAAGTTTATATCTTAATTTTACCGGCATTTGGTATTTTTTCTGAGATTATGGCAGTATTCGCAAGAAAGCGTCTTTTCGGATACTCTTCAATGGTATTCGCAACCGTACTAATCGGTTTCTTAGGATTCATGGTTTGGGCTCACCATATGTTTACAACAGGTTTAGGCCCAATTGCTAATGCGATCTTTGCCGTAGCTACAATGGCAATTGCAGTACCGACAGGAATTAAAATTTTCAACTGGTTGTTTACGCTTTGGGGTGGAAGTATTTCATTTACAACACCAATGCTGTATGCCGTGGCATTTATTCCTTCCTTCTTAATGGGTGGGGTAACTGGGGTAATGCTTGGTGCTGCCGCAGCGGATTATCAGTATCATGATACTTATTTCGTTGTTGCTCACTTCCACTATGTAATTGTAGGTGGGGTTGTGTTTGCTTTGCTTGCGGGAACACATTTTTACTGGCCTAAAATGTTTGGTACAATGCTAAATGAATTCCTTGGAAAAATTACATTCGTATTATTCTTTATTGGTTTCCATTTAACATTCTTTATCCAGCATTTCTTAGGATTATGGGGAATGCCACGACGCATTTTCACATTCCTTCCAGGTCAAGGTCTTGAAACTGGAAACTTTGTAAGTACAATTGGGGCATTCTTTATGGCTGTAGCAGTTGTAATTATGCTAATCAACATTGTTATGACAAGTGTGAAAAATGTTAAGGTTGGCAATGATCCTTGGGGTGACGGCCGAACACTTGAGTGGGCAATTTCATCTCCGCCTCCATTCTATAACTTTAAGCAACTTCCACTAGTACGTGGTCTAGATGCATACTGGATCGAGAAAATGGAAGGCAAAAAAGGCATGGTGCCTGCTGAGCCGCTAGGTGATATTCATATGCCGAATAATTCATTTATTCCTTTCGTTATCTCACTAGGCTTATTCATTGCCGCATTTGGTGCAATGTATCATGGTGATGAAGGAAATACGTGGGGTATTCCAGTATTAATTCTTGGTTTAGTGATTACTTTTGGTTCGATGCTAACACGTTCTATAAAAGATGATCATGGGTACCATATTCATAAAGAAGATTTAATGGATGATATGGATGACGATAATAAGGGGGTTAAGGCATAATGCACGCAGAAGAAAAAATGACGGTTGAANNTTATTCCTAGGTGGAGAGACTGTTCTCTTCGCCTCCCTCTTTGCAACATATCTTGCATTAAAAGATTCAGTCCCTAGCAGTGATATGAAATTAGCAAAGGATCTATTTGAGATTCCACTTGTTTTTGCGATGACAATGATTCTATTGACTAGTTCATTAACAAGTGTTTATGCAATGTACCATATGAAAAACTTTAATTTTAAGAAAATGCAATTATGGCTTGGCATTACAGTATTGCTTGGCTTTGCATTCTTAGGATTAGAGATTTATGAATTTAATCATTATGTTCATGAATTTGATCATAAATTTACAAGCAGTGCGTTCGGATCAGCATTCTATACATTAGTAGGGTTCCACGGAGCTCACGTTGCCTTTGGATTAGGTTGGATTATTTCATTAATGATCCGTAACAGCAAACGTGGATTAAGCCTTTACAATGCACCAAAGTTTTATGTAGCTAGTTTATACTGGCACTTCATTGATGTAGTTTGGGTATTTATTTTTACAGTTGTATATTTAATGGGAATGGTGGGATAAACTGATGACAAATGAACAATTAAACTCAGGCAACCCTCGAGTAGACATTGAATATCGCCGCAGAAAAAGTGCTGAAGAAATGAAGCATCATATTATATCTTTCTCATTAATGATTTTCTTAACGCTCGTTGCCTTCGTGGCGGTTGGGTATGAAGGATTTTCGGGATGGTTTATTGTTCCTTTCATTTTAATCCTTGCATGTGTTCAAGTAATTTTCCAGTTATATTACTTCATGCATATGAGCAATGAAGGTCATGAAGCACCAAAATTGTTTATGTATTCTGGTATGCTTATTGCTTTTGTAACAATTCTTTGCTATACGACAATTATTTGGTGGTAATAAATAGAAGGGAAATCGGCTGTCAGCCGGTTTTCTTTTTATGTTAACGAAATAGTACTAATATTAGGACTTCTTTCGAAGGGGTGATTATGCAGTGGCGATACAAATATTTGGTTTTCGAGCATTATGGAGCCCATACTATTTTATTTTTTTAGCACTTGTGCTAGTTGGTTATTTTTTAGTAACAATTAAATTTAGAAAGAAATTTGCTGACAGCGAACCGTTAAGGATAGGCCAAGCTATTCACTTTTCTATAGCTATTGTCCTTTTATATATAATAAAAGGCTCTCCAATTGATTTAATGGGTCATCTTATGTTTTATGCACATATGATTCAGATGGCAATCCTTTGCCTAGTTATCCCACAATTTATTATTTTGGGAGTACCAGCCTGGATTTGGCGTTATTTGTTTAAAAGATCAGCATTAAAAAATGTTTTTACATTTCTGACAAAGCCTGTTGTAGCCCTATTATTATTTAATGGGATATTCTCCATCTATCATATTCCTCTAGTGTTTGATTTAGTTAAAACAAGTTTTTGGCTTCACGCAGCCTATACTAGTTTATTGTTTGTTATGGGGATCATTTTTTGGTGGCCAATTGACAATAAACTTGAAGATCGTCAATCTTTAAGCGGCCTTAAGAAAGTAGGATATATATTCGCAGGCAGTGCCTTATTATTACCAGCATGTGCTTTGATCATTTTTGCTGATACTCCATTATACTCTTCTTTTTCTGATCCAGATGCTTGGGCGAAATCATTAGAGCTTTGTGTACCTGCTTCCACACTGGCAGGCTTAACTTTAAGCGGGCCAGAGATGTTTAGTTCCATGACCTTATTAAACGATCAGCAGCTAGGCGGGATTATTATGAAAATCATTCAAGAAGTTGTTTACGGTGTGGCGTTAGCGCAAATTTTCTTTAGCTGGTATCGTAAAGAGCAAGAAGAAACCGAACTTGAAAAACAGCATTCCCTTAACCCTCACATCATTGAATGATTTATGCCTCATCTATTTGGATGAGGTTTTTTAATATGTCTGTATAAATAATCACGCTACTCTATATAATATTTGAACAAATTAGGAACTTTTGCGAAAAGGGGTCTATGTTTGTTGATTATGGAGCAGAACTTTAATAGAATTAACGTTGTGAACCATTCTTATTATTAAGAGACTTTCTTAAATTTAGGTGGATGAGAATAGGGAGAATAGAAAGGAAGTTATTATGAATTATTCACTGCCAATTTTACCAACAATAAGCACGACATTTATTGTTTTGAGTGCCATTGCAGTTGCAATCGGATGGGCGCAGATCCGTCAAAGAAAAATAGAAAGCCATAAAAAGACGATGATGTTAGCCGCAGTATTCGCAATAATATTTTTTATTATTTATGCTAGCAGAACAATATTTATTGGAAATACTGCCTTCGGTGGACCTGACGAAATAAAGATATATTATACTATATTCCTAATTTTCCACATAACTCTCGCGACTATAGGCGCTGTATTAGGCATTGTAACTCTTTATACTGGTTACAAAAATAAGTTGAGTAAACATAGAAGGCTAGGACCGGTTACTAGTATCGTATGGTTTTTTACTGCCATTACCGGTGTTGCCGTTTACTTGTTATTATATGTTATTTATCATGGAGGCGAAACAACCTCTGCTATTAAAGCCATTCTAGGTTTTTGATAACAATTTTTGTAGATAATGAAAAACGGACACATGGTTGCCATGAGTCCGTTTTTCATTATTTTGCAAACTTTTCTATCTCTGAATTAAGTTCACTAAGGATTTTTTCACATTGATTTACGAGTGACTTAGGGAAAACCTCATCTTCGCCATATTCAACACCGTGAGGATAATAATATTTACCCAGCACTGGTGTCTTTAATTGAATAACGGCTTTGAAAGTGTCAACATCCCCTTCAACTGCTTGACCAAATACACGTAAATAGAAGGTTCCTTCTTTTAAATCAAATCTACGATCATATGTGACCCTTTCATAGTCCCATTGACCCTCACGGACAAGACCTTTTGAATTCATGACTTCATCTAAGCGAACTAGGTCCGCTTTCTTTTTTTCAATCCCCGTATTTTCAAACTTCATATGTATCCCTCCTAAAACAATCCATTATTAGCTGACTATAGCTAA
>NZ_JBALOZ010000255.1:6724-9657 GCF_036965125.1 Bacillus sp. JJ1503 | reverse complement strand
CAAAAAACTGCACCTCCAACTGTTAGATGTGTGTATCTAACAATTGGGGTGCAGTTTAGCCCTCTATCTGTTTTTTTCAATCCCTATATTCTGGTATCGCTCCACCTTGTTTATTTTAAAAGACTCGAATCAAAAATTAACTCGCTAACAAGGCTGGTAACTCATTCCAGCTAATTTCTGTTCGATGTTCAATGATGTATTGAAGCATGAACATGATTTCGTTTTTATCCATTTCCCCTAAATGCTTATTTGGAAGCTTGCTAATATGCAAGTAAGTTTTTTCTAAAGATAGATAAGCTTCATCTTCTTTATCTTTTTCAAAAGTTTTGATTGCATTTTCCAACTGAGCAATAAGCGATGTTTTAATTCCATTATTCCCATCTGCTTGTTTCACTAAAGAAATCGTATTTTCGATTGATGCAGATGTAATGAATACCTCAAGAGTTTTCGTCTCTGAAACATTATGCACTTTATCGATCGCACGGTATTGAATAGAGTTTTTACCTTCTTTATTGATCGTTAACCCCTCATCATAACGTTGCCAAGTGACACCGTTATCTAAGCTATACTCAATATGCGAAACCCCGATACCTGCATCTGTTGCTGCCAAGGATACTTTGACTTCATGAAGATACGATCCATCTCTACAGTCAGCCCCATGTAATACTGCATCCGCCAGTTCGGGTGCCTTGAAGTCTTCCGAGATTCTTCCTTCCGCTACATAATGGACTGGTCTATTAAAGCTTTTCACGAAATTTACAGTGGCTTGTATATCTTCAGGCCCTTGAACTGGGTCATTGCCATATTGGCGAATTTTATATTTATCAGTCCCATGTTCATACATATAATTGTTGACAGTAAGCGTATAGGTCCCATAATTATCAATTGGTGATCCATCAGGAAGATAGATATTTACTACTTTCCTTGTCGCACTATCCCACGTATATGAGAATCCACCAATAGAGACATCCGGTCCATAGGATGAAAACTGAGCATTTAATATAGGTTCCAATGCTGATCCTGGAATGGTGACCGTAACCAGTGTGTTATTAAATGGCTGGATATTGAAAAGATTCTCCCAAGTCATTTCGCCTTGGGCCAAAACGTCACGGATTCCCCCGCCGTTCATTAAGGCAAAATCAGACTTCATTTCATAATTCATTCCGTCTGCAATCAAGTTTCCAAGAGCATTGTCACCAATGATGCCTTTGATAGGGTATCCGCCATTCATTGGAGTAGCAGCAAAACCCACTACTTCTTTCAATTTTGGTCCAACCATTTCTTTATATTTGGCTAAAATTGCACTAACCTCTGGATCAGGAGTTACACCTTCTTGAATAACATCAACGATTTCCGCATGTTTTTCAACAATGTCACCTGTAACACGATCAATTTTCAAATCAATATCCGCAAAGGATTTTCCATATTCCCAAGCTTGGACAATAAGTTTGTTGTCTACAATCGCATTAAGTTTCACATGGTTATGAGCAGCAATAATGACATCTACCTCGTCATCTACGTTCTTCGCTAAATTTGCAATTTGACCAGTGGCCGTTTCATCGCTTTGATTTCCAGGAACGTGAGCTAAAACGACAATTGCCTTAATTCCTTGTGCTTTTAGCTCCTCCGTATATTTATTAACAGCTGCTGCTTCGTCCGTGAAACGAATATCCTGTATACCAGAGGCCATCACCATATTAGGTGTTTCAACCGTAGCTACACCAATAAATCCAATTTTTACACCATCTACTTCTTTAATGGCGTAGGGATCTAATATGAGCTTTCCAGTATCTTTGTATTCCACATTAGCGGCAACAACCGGAAAGTTCATCCCTTTATATCCTTTTGTGCCGTTTGGATGATCACCGCCATATACCATCCGAAGGAATTCTTGTGTACCTTTATCAAATTCGTGGTTACCTACAGTTCCTACATCAAATCCGATAGCTTCCATGATTTCAACTGTAGGCTCATCTCGAAGTAAGGCTGAAACCGGAGAACTGCCACCAATCATATCTCCAGAATGGATAATTAGCGTGTTATTTGGATTGGTTGCTTTATGGGCTTTTAAATAAGTGGCCAAATAGTCTGCACGTCCATAATTCACATTATTAATAGTTCCTGTAACATCAATCTTGCCATGTAAATCGTTCACAGAAAGTAATTTAACCGACATTGTATCTTCTGCATGCGCACGAATGGCGAGACTTGAGAAGATTGGTAGAACTAGTAGAGCAATAACTAGTAAATTAATAAATCTTTTACAAAATAGTTTTCTCATAATTTTACTCCTCCTAATATGACCCCATAATAATCTGGTTATTTATATAGGAGGTTAATTCCATGTTAATTTCATGTAAATCCACGGAAAATAATCATTTTTTCCTAGTTCCATGATTTACGATTAGTCTCATAGTCCCGTTTCAGATTCAATCAAAAGAGATGACACGGTTTCATGCTTCAGCAAGACATACACCAGAAACTAACCAAACATATCCTATTCCAATGACGTTAACTTCCTCATCTATCATACCCTTTACAGTAGTTTTATAGATTAGCTACCTTCCTGTGCCTATTTCGTGCAATCACCTCATCATATTGAAACAATAAATCAGAGAAGATCGCATCCCATGATCGACCTAATGCAAACTTGATTCCCCCCTCTTCCATTAAATGATATAAATGGCGAGTAACCCAAAAGCTGTTCCTACAATGGCACCAGCAAGTACATCTGAGGGATAATGTAAGCCTAAAAAAACTCGCGATATTCCCACGCAACATGCAAGTGGATAAAGAAAAAATCCAAGTATTGGTAAATGATAGATTAAAGGAGTAATTATTGAGAAAATAGCTGTCGTATGGCCTGATGGGAAGGAATGGTCCATCAGCGGATTTTCGCCCACTCGAGCATTGGTTAGAGATAGATATGGACG
>NZ_JBALOZ010000255.1:0-6687 GCF_036965125.1 Bacillus sp. JJ1503 | reverse complement strand
TTTCAAAGCCCCATTTTTTAGTTGGAAAATCAAGGTATAAAATGAGGAAGATGGTAAGACTAATGGTTGCCGTTGCTCCACCGAAATGAGTGATTTGACGGAAGAATAAATTTAGGCCTTTTTGGTCGAAACGATTGTTAATAAGTGAAAAGACATTACATTCAAATTGATGTAAATGATGAACCCATTTCGTTATCATTTGTTATCCCCCCTCCTATGAATTACTTTGATTGTACCCGAGGGATGTAAGGGAAATATGAACGGAGTATAAATTTAGTGTTGATCATTTTTAATAAATAGCTTAATTTTCACAAAAATCTTAATAAGAAATTAATGAAAAACAAAAAAGGCATCTCAATCCAAAAGAAAAGGACGAGATGCCGTTCTTTCAGTTGTGACACGCACTCCGAATAACCCGAACATCTCCGAGCCAATTCCTGTCTCAGTTCGCACTTTTGATGTTTTTTGCTTGCTGCCAATACTCTTGCAGAACATCGTTGACAATCGTTTCGGCTGCATGAGGCATATGAATCTTTCCTAATGATGATTTCATTTGTTGTAATTTCACTTTGTCTAAAGTTAGCTTGTGAATTCCTTTAACCAAATGTTCCAACTTGTCAAATGAGACCGCTGCACTGTTTTTTTGAAAAAACATAGCATTTTCGTTTTCTTGACCTGGTGTTGCTGGTAATAAAACGATTGGGACGTTTTTTACCATCGCCTCTGTTAACGTTATTCCCCCAGGTTTTGTTACTACACATGTTGCTAGCTGCAGCAATTCAGCCATTTCAGAAACATAGCCAAACACGCGAATATACTTTTCTCGTTGAACTTTATTTTGCAACTGTTCATACAGTTTTTTGTTTTTTCCGCAAACAATTAGGATCTGAGTTTTTTTGTCTCTTATTAAATTCTCACAAATATATTTGATTTCTTTTGATACTCCATGGGCCCCTGCAATCAATAAGATTGTTTTTAAATTGGGGGTGATTTGATATTTTTTAAAAAGATAGGGTAGGGAACATGTTTGTTGAAATTGATCTAGTACAGGTATCCCTGAAACAACAATTTTTCCTTCGTTCATTTCATTTTCTATGAGCTGTAATTTTAACTGTGGAGTCGCTACATAATATTTATCAATTCTAGGATGAATCCATGAATAATGAAGACAATAATCTGTGACAACGTTGTATGTGGGGATCGTCTTTTTTGTCTTTAATAGAAAATATGGAACCGTTTGAGTAGGGAATGTATTAATTATGGCATCAGGTTGCTCCTCCGTAATGATTTTACTTAATTCCGAATAACCATATGGAAAATGAGGAGTTAATTTTCGTTTAGAAATCTTTTGACTGCCATAATAAAATAAGCGATAAAGTTGCCCGCCCCCCTTTGTGTAGCTTTTCAAATATAGTTTTTTCGTAAATTCATGTAAACGTGGATTTGTATCTTGATAGATATCCCTAATAACAACTTCAGCGGTTTTTTTAAGAGTAAATTGTTCTTCGAGCGCTCTAGCTACTTGTATGTGTCCATTGCCATAACTTGTTGTCAAAATTAATACTTTTGGCTTTTTCATTATGCGGAACTCACTCCTCTATCACCGAAACTGGAAATCATTAATTACCACAATCATTTTACCAAGAGTTTATTAGGTTTCTGTTAAGATAAAGTTAAGATGACTGAATTTTTTTATATTGATGTATGTGCTAAAATTTGTTTAAAAACTTCATTTGAACGTTCTTCCGTAATTAAATGGCCCGTTTTTTCATATGTAATGAGCTTTGCGTTAGGCAAGTCATTAGCTAATTGATGACCAATATGAACTGGAACGACTTGATCCTCTTCTCCCCAAAGTAATAATGTTGGGATCGTAATATTTTTTAATTCCTTACTTGGTAAATCACCTTCACGGTATCTTAATAATCTCATCAGGGATATGTAAAACCCATCTTCCTGCAACGGTTTTCCATATTCCTCAATATAGTCTTCCGTTATGAGAGATTGCTTATAAAATACGTTTTTCAAATGTTCCCGCACTTCCTTACTTTGGACCTTTCTTCTTATGTAATAGTGAAAAAAAGGGAGATAGGTACATAAAATTAACGCTTTGTTTGCTCTTTTTAAATAGCCGGAACTCGATAATAACACCAAGTTCTTTATTTTTTCAGGAATGATTTTCGCTGTATATAATGCAATTTGGCCACCCATCGAGTGTCCTGCAATATTCACCTCTTTTAATTTAAAGTAATCGATACAATCGGCAACGATCTGGGCATAATTTTGAAAGGAATACACAAAGGAGGCCGATTTTTCACTGCGGCCAAATCCAGGTAAATCAATGGCGATGATTGAGAAATATTCTTTTAATAAAGGGATCAGAAGATTAAATGTATAAATAGAAGAAGCAAATCCATGAATTAAAAGAAGTGGAGGCTTTTCATCTAACCAGTATTCACAATAGATTTTCACATTACAAAGTTTGATATACGTTTGATTTAATTGCATCCTTCACATCTCCAACATTGTTTGTTAGAGATATTTTGTACATATCACTGTTCCAACATGTATTAATGGTATGAGTCTCTGCTCCCTTTAAATATACTTCACTTGCTTAAAAAGATCCTTCATATCCAAAACCTCTTTCCCTGCGATTAAAATAAAATCTGTATGCAAATAGGTTGTACCAACAAGATCTTGAAGGTTAGACAACTCCATATCATCTGCTTGCAATAATGTGTCATCCTCTAAATAAATATAAATGGAGAAATGGTTTTGTAATAAAGCAAAGAATTTGGCTTTACATAAAAATCACATTTATTAGGGCACAAAAAAGGATGCCTTCAATATCAAGGCATCCTTTTTTACTTTTGTTTTTAAATGATTAACCTGCTGCCATTTATTCTTTCCTATTTGATTCTTCACTTTCCTAGTATACTTTATCAGGTTTAACAACGAATATTCTAATTAAAGTCGCAATCGTGAAGAAAGCCCTAATGACATATAACACCATGTCATAGGATTGTGTCTTTTCAAGAATAAGGTGTTAAAAAGTAAAACATTTATCGGTATTTGGCTTATGTTCTATATTAATATTACATGCGGATTTTGGAACAATTTATTCTAGATTTTTTTTGCAAATAGCACAAAAAATCTAAAATGAAGAAATCAATGTACCAGTAGTATCATTATTTATTGTACTAGATGGATATTGATAAACTGTCGGGTTTCGTTCACACAAGTTAACCCATGCATCTACACATTTAGGGTCAAAGTGAATGCCTTTTTGCTCAATTAAATACTTTACGGCTTCGTTATGGGTCCATGCTTTTCGATAGGATCTTTCAGAGGTAAGAGCATCGTAAACATCCGCAACAGCTACTATTCTAGCTAAAAGCGCTATTTCTCCCCCTTGAAGCTTGTCAGGATAACCGCTGCCATCCCATTTTTCATGATGAGAACGTATGATACTGAGCTCTTCTTTCATAAAACCAAGGTCTCTACACATTTCGTAACCATTCACTGGATGCGTCTCTATAATTTCTCTTTCCTCACTAGATAGTTTACCAGGCTTGTTGATAATCGAATCTGGGATACTTATTTTCCCTACATCATGAACTAGAGTTCCTTGAGCTATTGCCCTTAATTGTTCTGGTTTTAACTTGAGTTCTTCTCCTAGTTTCAATGCATACATGGTTACTCTAAAAGTATGGCCCATTGTATATGTATCTTTTTTTTCTGTAGTAACTACTAGAGCTTTAACACTTGGCGAAGCACTATTTGTAATTCTTTCAAATGGATCGTTAGTAAATAATGCACGGATAGCACCTACAAAACTCCCCCTCACTACATACTGCTTAATTAATCCAATAAGCATAACAATCATTGATGCTAATAATAGAAAATGATACATCCACCAACTTAGCCTCCATATCTCTCCCAAAATCATGATAAGCTGGGATACAATAAACCAGCCTGCACTATAGACAATCGATATCTGGAGGGGGAACCGTGAAAATCTATAAGTTTGATAATATCGAATAATAGTAATTATATTTAGCAGTAAGACGATAGCAGTAACAAACCAATTAAGAGGCTTTACATTTAATGGAATGAAATGCATTATGTTTGGAAAACTCATTGATACTATGCCAAAAATACTTAAGGCTAATATCCAACCTGGAACAAGCATACTTTGTCGCTGTGATAGTTTTTCAACAAGTTTATGATCAGAGGGTAAAGAAGATAACCATAACCATATAGTGGCTAATAACATACTTAACTGTGATGCAACACCTGGTAAATGTGTTTCAGGGAGCAAAAAGTGTGGTGTAGATAAACCATGTAAAGCAAACACAAGAGCTAGAGAAATGAAGGATAAAGCTAAAAAGCTAACCTTAATATTCCTTAGTCTTTTCCCAACAACCCCAACAGCTATAGCAAGTATGGTAGATAATATAGAAACTGCACTTACAATATAAAAGTGTCCTCTGGGCATTATAAATAAAGGATCATCCCAAAGCCCACCTCTTAAAAATTCAAATATGGCAAACGGTAGGGCAACTGCTACTAAAGGTCCAATAAAACTATAGTTTTTCAATTTATTTCCTCCAAGTTTTATTTGAGTTTGTAGTACTTCTATACTATCATATTATACTAAATTTTTAGATAACTCGTATATTCTATCAACTTTATTAAAAACGGATAGACCTCCTTAGGGTTCTATATATGTAACTAATTAAACTTTTAACTGGCTCGTCCTTTTTATCGATCCCATTCGAGGATATATCGGAAAATGCCCAAATTGCCGAAAGCAAAGAATAAAAAAGCCAAGTATTAGGGTCAGTCCATCACTGCGTGAATACAGCAAGGACTGACCAAGGTGATGAAAGGCACCCTAGAAAACGTCAAACCATAATAGCGACTGATCACTTGGATCTCCATTATAATTTACAAAAATTTGCTCTCCTCTTTGAATATCTTTCCTGGCATAAAAGTCTAAAGTTTGGTTTTCAATATTGGTAATATACTTTGCGTTAGGAGTATAGGAGTGATTATATAAAGAACCATATCCTAAAGCGATGGCTTTATCTTCTCCCCAACGAAATACATAGTTTTGTAGCACACTTTTTCTCATTTGCTTCCATTCTTGGTCAGGAATAATAATTACCGGGGCTTTCTCCAGCAATTCCCCTTTCTTAATATAACGATCCGCAAATATCCCCCTGCCATACTTTCCTGCATTTTTTACTATAATTGGTCCCACTTTATGGCCTCCTATTTCAAATTCTTAAGCTGTTCTAGAAGATAACGATTCCGATTTGAAATAAATTGAAGGATCAGTTCTGGCTCACTTTCAAATAGATTGATAGATTTTCTGCTTTTATACCGATCTAAAGTTATATACGTTCGCAATTGGTTATACATATTTGTCACTTTCAGTTCCAATGCACTGATAGTAAATGACGTATTCAGAATTTCTTCAAGCATAAGGCGATATTGATCACGGAATTCCTTATGATCAAGCAGGCGTGCTGTAAGCGTATTATAGCCTCGGACGGGGACGTAATCGTATTCCATTATTTCTCCATCCCAGTCTCTCCCCCAGGTTGCATCATAATCCCAAGGAATCATTTCGAACAATCCCGTTTCGCTATTACGATACAAGGCATAATTATGAATGAAACCATCAAAGTTCTGTGTACAAACTGCCCCGCAAAGCCATATCAGATACTTTTTCACATCCAGGTACTTCGTTATTTCTTCACTGAAATTTTCCCGAGGAATCGTATTTATTTTGGCTATGAATGTTTCTAAGTCATGAATATCCTTTTCACTACCATCCTTCTGATCATATCCAGAGAAAAGGGAAGATTTTGGTCCATTTTCCGGCGTTAATAATGAAAAATTTGCGTGATAGGTAGTTGCATAAAAAATTGGCCCATTTGGAAGCTGTCTTTTTTGTAGAAAACATTGATCTACGGATTCAAGCTGCAAATAGATACCTTCAGGCTTTCCATTGAGCTCAAGGAAAACATGTCTAGAATTTGGAGCAAGACAGCCAATCGTTTGGAAAAAATCAAATGATAGTTTGTTGCGAATCAATGACGGATCACGATATTCTGCATTAAGATGAATTTCATTCCCGCTAAACTCTTGATTATATGTTTCAAAGTTAATTCGATACGATTTTTTAGGAAATGTACGTACGTGATCTCCCCGATAGGCAATACCGCTTTCATACTCATTACCGTCTATCACCAGTTTGGAAGGTAACAGCCTTTCGTTCCATACATCGTTCATCAGTTTTTTATAATGCCGAGGCTTAATCATAATACCGATGACAGGTATATTTTGTGTCATTCAATCATTCCTCTATGATTTGATATTCCATCTTATGAGGGTAAGAAAATATTTGATCATAAAGGGATTAGAATTGGACAGGAATCTAGGACAACTTCAATAAAGTTTCATACAATACAGTACCTTACATTAAAGGAACTTTATTAGAAAGGAGGTTCTCTAATTGGAGAGAATCGATGTTTTAGATTTAATTAACCAAGCGGAATCTAATGGACTTGAGGATTTTTTAATGCAAAACCCTTTTGCTGCAGGAACTGGTGAAGGAACTGGCAAGAAAGGCACTGGTAAGAAAGGGACTGGCAAGAAAGGGACTGGTAAGAAAGG
>NZ_JBALOZ010000254.1:0-12091 GCF_036965125.1 Bacillus sp. JJ1503 | reverse complement strand
TCTATATTTAGTAGACTCAGCCGGTGCCCGAATTACCGATCAGCTGGAAATGTTTCCAGGTCGCAGAGGGGCGGGGCGAATTTTCTACAATCAGGTTAAGCTTTCAGGAAAAGTGCCACAAATCTGCCTATTGTTTGGACCTTCTGCGGCTGGAGGTGCGTACATTCCGGCATTTTGCGACATTGTCGTCATGGTTGAAGGCAATGCTTCCATGTACCTTGGATCCCCACGCATGGCAGAAATGGTAATCGGGGAAAAAGTAACGCTTGAGCAAATGGGCGGGGCCAAAATGCATTGCTCTATTTCTGGCTGCGGCGATGTGCTTGCGAAAACTGAAGAAGAAGCTATCGCTTATGCCCGCAAATATTTAACTTATTTTCCAAATAATTTTTCCGAAAAGCCTGCAAAAGCGGAAGCAAAACCACCGGCAGCATTCGAAAAAACAATTGAGGAACTGATTCCAAAAAACCAAAATGCGCCGTTTGATATGTACCAGTTGATTGATCGCTTAATCGATGAGGGGTCAATGTGTGAAATTAAAAAGCTGTTTGCGGCTGAATTAATCACATGCCTTGGGAGGATCAATGGCCAGCCAATTGGGATCATCGCCAACCAGCCGCGTGTTAAAGGCGGAGTCCTGTTCCATGACAGTGCAGATAAAGCAGCAAAGTTTATCAATCTTTGCGATGCTTATAATATTCCGCTCCTTTTCCTTGCTGATGTGCCAGGGTTTATGATTGGCACAAATGTGGAGAAAGCAGGAATCATCCGCCATGGTGCGAAAATGATTTCCGCGATGAGCGAGGCGACTGTTCCGAAGATGACTGTTATTGTCCGTAAGGCCTATGGGGCTGGATTGTATGCAATGGCCGGACCTGCTTTTGAACCGGATTGCTGCATTGCGCTACCGACAGCTTCGATTGCCGTTATGGGTCCTGAGGCGGCCGTCAATGCCGTTTATGCGAATAAAATCGCTGAGCTGCCAGAAGAGGAAAGAGCTGCCTTCATTGCTGAAAAGCGTGAAGAATACCGTGAAGATATCGATATATACAGACTGGCTTCCGAATTGATTATTGACGATATCGTTGAGCCAAACCGTTTGCGCGATGAACTTGCAGCCCGACTTGATATTTATATGTCAAAATATCTCGTGTTCACTGAGCGCAAGCATGGTGTTTATCCTGTATAAGGCGGAACAGATGGACAGATGTATGTCCCGATTTATAATAGGAGAAGGGCCCAGATCTGGTGGCAGGATGAATCTAGATCGGCCCTTCAAAACGCCAAAGTTTAGGGGGATAAATATATGGCAATCCAAGAAGGATTTATTGAAGTAACAGGCGGAAAGGTATGGTATCAGCTGCATGATAGCAACTCTAACAAAACGCCGGTCATAATTTTACACGGAGGTCCAGGCTCGTCTCATTATTCCTTGCAGAGATTAAGAGTGCTTGCGGATGAGCGTACGGTCATTTTTTATGATCAGTTAGGCTGTGGGAAGTCAGACCGGCCTAAAGATGAATCATTATGGACGATAGATCGCTTCGTTGAAGAATTAGGGCAGATTAGAAAAGCACTTTCACTTGAACAGCTCCATATTCTTGGACATTCTTGGGGAACGACCTTAGGAGCTGCTTATTTATTAACTAAGCCTGAGGGAGTAAAAAGTGTTATTTTTTCAAGTCCATGTTTAAGCGCACCTCTTTGGGCAGAGGATCAGGAACGAAATCGTTCCTTATTGCCGGAAGATATTCAAGCTACATTAAGAGAATGCGAGGAAAATGGGACAACAGATTCAGAAGCATACCATAAGGCCACTGCAGAATTTAATAAGCGGTTCGTTTGCCGTCTTGATCCTTTCCCTGAGTTTTTAAAACAGGGAGCACAGTACAAAAATCCAGAAGTGTACAATATCATGTGGGGGCCATCAGAATTCCATGTTACCGGCAATTTGAAAAATTTTGACTGTACAGCCCGTTTGAATGAAATACATATTCCGGCACTATATACATGTGGCCGCTATGATGAAGCGACTCCACAATCAACGGAATATTTCAGCAAACTAACTCCAAATGCGAAATTACATGTGTTTGAGAACAGTGCTCATATGCCTTATCTGGAAGAAGAAGTAGAATATTTAAATGTAATCCGATCATTCTTAAATAGTGTGGAGTAAAAACAGAACATGGGGAAATAGACCCCAACCATTGGACCGGACATGAATCTAGCATGATCGGTCCTTTTTCGATTGTAAATTAGAACTACTAGATCAATTGTTAAAGATTATCCACTCATTGCGGACCATTCTTATCTAAGTGATTCTGTATATAACAATGTGAAGTACTGTCATTTTGGCGAGTCATGCGCTGAACGGCTTCTTACATGCCCTCGAATTTTCAATTGCCTTTTGGGACCAGAGAAAAACCATAAGGTAAATATACCTAACCCCTCCAAATGTTTCTTTGTGATTCTATGGTAAAATAGGAAAAAAGTTTTTCTTTATTTATTAAATGTTGTAATATTTATATAGACTTTTAGACTATAAGGACGCAAAATGGAAGAATTGCTCCATAGTTTCTCCTATTAAGAAAAGGATACATATTAACCTTTCCTAATAAGATCCGTGAAAGGATATTACTATTATGAATAATAAAGAGGATAAAAAAAATCATAGTGGCTTTATCGATTCCGTCATAGGCTCAACAACAACCGAAAATGTTGAAAGATTTGGCCGGGCAGCATCCGAATATTTGAAAGGCTATAACGGCGTTGTAGATGAAAGTGGAAATATCGTAAAAAAAGGGCTTAAACATGTATCTGATTCCAAGGTTCATCCTGACTTTCAATACCAAAATATTAAACAGCAGTCGGGTTTTTCTGCTGAAATTCATTATACTGATCACACAAATGCAGAAAATATTATTAATCGAAATCAAACTCGTGTACATCGCTCTAATGATATCGGCAGAGGAAATGATCCCGTATTTGATATTTTATCAGTTGATGATCATGGAAATCCGACTTGGGGTGCGCAAATGAAGTTTTGCGGAAAATTTGGTACTCCTGAGGAGATAAAAGCAAGCTCAGAAGCTCTAGTCAAAAAAATGACTGGAGACAAATGGGAAAGATATAGAGGAAACAAAGTTTTAGTCCCAAAAGAACAATATGATATCGCGAAAAAGTATGCTGAGGACACAGCGAAATGTTTGACTGATCAGGCAGATCAATTTAGACAACAAGGCCATGTTGAAAAGGCGGATTTACTTGATCAAAAGGCACAAAAATACTTGCAAGTATCCAAAGATTTAGAAAATAGCGGTATTACCTCTGAAGAAGCCATTTTTATCCGTGAACATCCAAAGCTAGCCACTGCCAAATATGTAGCTAAAACCGCACATCGTTCCGGGATGGAAAATGCGAAGAGTGCTGCGGTTATTTCAGTTGCTATCTCTTCAGCCCAAAATGTGGCAAGAATTATTCGTGGGGATAAAAGTGCTAAAGAAGCGGTCAAAGATGTTGCTAAAGATACGGCAAGTGGTGCTGTAACGGCTTATATCATTGGGGCAGGTGATACCGCTATTAGGGGATTTATGGCAGCGAGTAAAAAGAGTGTCTATGTCCATTTGTCAAAATCGAATGTGCCTGCGATGATTGCAACGACTGCCGTTCAAGTAAGTAAATCACTGATTCGTTATGCGAAAGGTGAGATTAATAGCCTTCAACTTGCAGAAGAACTTGGGGAAAAAGGGACAGGAATGATGGCAGCAAGCTTTGGTGCCGCAGTTGGAACAGCCATTTTCCCTGGGGTTGGCACAATAATTGGCGGGATGGTCGGCTATATGACAAGCTCTACCATTTATCAGGCTTGTATGCAGGTTTTACATGAAGAGAAGGTGTCACTATCGAGAAGGAATCAAATTCGATCCATTGCAACAGCAGCAATAGAAGCGATGGAACATCAAGGAAATGAATTATTAGCGTTAGTGAATGAATTTTATTCGAATAGATCCAAAGTGTTTTCAGAGAGTCTACTAATGATAGATTCTGCAGCGAAGGATAGCAATTTGAATCAATTTACAGCAGGCCTTAACCAAATAGCACTTGAAATGGGAGGCGCACTGCAATTTAAAGATTTCAATGAATTCAATCAATTTATGATGGATAAAGAAGCCGTCTTAGATTTTTAAATCTAAATATTACAACTGGAGGAATTAAATATGCCATTACCATTAGTCCCAGCAATTATTGCAGGAATCGCAGCAGCGACAGCGGCAACAGGAGTTAAAAAAGGGTTAGATGCAAAACGTGATATGAGTGAGGCCAAATCCCTCAACGCTACCTCACAAGAGATGGCCAAGGAAGCTGAAAAATTTATTGAAATGGCAAAGGAGAACACAAATGAAGCCATTACTATTTTAGGACAGGAAAAAATTCGCATCCTGACAACATCCATTAATGAATTTGTTATTCACTTTGAAAAGATTAAAAATATTAATCTCAAAAATAGTGAAGGGATCGATGAACTGAAAAATTTCAATCCATCCAGTGAAAGCTTTAAGCAATTAAAGGAAGCATCCTTTGAAGCAAAGCAGGTAGCGATTAATGGGATTGCTGCAATTGGATCGGGAGCCCTACTTGCCTATGGAACATATAGTGTAGTGATGGGGGGACTTGGCGGTCTTTTAGTAACCGCTACAACGGGTACGGCTTTAACATCCTTGACAGGCGTTGCAGCAACCAATGCAACATTAGCATGGCTTGGCGGCGGAGCATTAACAGCCGGCGGTTTTGGCATGGCTGGCGGGATGGTTGTATTGGGTGGTTTAGTAGCAGGTCCTGCACTCGCCATTGGGGGAACTATTTTTGCAAGCCAAGCGAAAGCTGCATTAAATGATGCTTATGGAAACTTTGATAAAGCTAAAGTATTTAAGAAACAGGCGAAAAATATCGGCATTGCATTAAAAGGAATTTTCACGCGTGCGAATCAATTAACGGAGCTATTGCAAAAATTGGATACCCATTTTTCTCAGCAAGTAATGAGAATGAAAGACATCATCCAGCGCCGGGGTCTGGATTGGCAGGATTACACAATAAATGAACAGCAGGACATTTATAAATGTGTTCAGTTAGCGCAGACCATTAAACTTATCCTAGATACTCCTTTATTGAAGCAGGAAGGCCAATTAGATGAGGCTACTAATAAAGTTCTTGAGGATGGAAATAAATATTTGCAAATGCTAGCACAAGTTTAGAGATGTTTCATTGTGATCAATGCGGTTTGTGCTGTAAAGCTGTCGGTTCATCTGAGATTTATCAGCATTTAGACCGGGGTGATGGAATTTGCATCCACTTTAATATAGATACGAATTTATGCAGCATTTATGAAAATCGCCCGCTTATTTGCCGGGTAGATGATGCGTATGAGGAATTTTTTAAAACAAAAATCACAATGGACGAGTACTACAGGATAAATTATCGATCATGTGAGATTTTGAAGGAAAGGGAGAATACGAGAGTGAGCGATATAAAGGATGCATTGATTAATAAATTTGAGGAGATATTTGGGTACACACCTGGGGATGATTATGCTCCTCGCGTTAAAAATGCACGTGATATTATTTGTCAGGGAAAATACAAAAAAGAAGATATGATTGATATTACAGATACAAGTTTATCGAGTAATGGAAAAGCCGGCTTAGTGTTAACAATCGATTCTGTTTGTGTTAAGGATGCCGCTAACAGTACATCTAAATTCATTGCTAAATATGAGGATATCGATTATACATATATGAATGAAGACAGATTTCTAGGCGTTGATATTACAGCTTTGGAACTAAACATGAAATACGATAAAACATACAGAATCAGCATTGACGCGATTAACAAAGCCAAATTAATTGAATTTATCGACTATGCAATCAGCCTTTATCAAGAAGATGAAGAATTAGTGTGGTAAATGGATCATAGGGACGGGTACCCCGTCCTATTTCATTGCTTTTAAAATCAGGTCATTGATACAATAAATAGTATGTAAACCAATAACGAATGTTTATATTCTGATTTGATTTAAGCAATTAAGAACGATTTAAATTCAATCAATATTCGAAGAAAGATATGTGCTTTAGTATCGAAAAAAGGAGAATTTCTAAATGGAAATTGGAATAAGTACGTTTGTCGAGACGACACCAGATGTCAAAACGGGTGAGGTAATCAGTCATGCACAACGCATCCGTGAAGTAGTTGAGGAAATTGTATTGGCGGATCAGGTAGGTTTGGATGTGTTTGGAGTGGGTGAACATNNGCTGTTACAGTGCTTTCTTCAGCCGATCCAGTTCGTGTGTTTCAAGATTTTGCAACAGTTGATGCCATTTCAAATGGCCGTGCAGAAATAATGGCCGGCAGGGGATCATTTATTGAATCATTTCCATTGTTTGGCTATGATTTAAAGGATTATGATGAGCTATTCGAAGAAAAATTAGAGTTGTTGCTGAAAATTACTGCATCAGAAAAAGTGACATGGAAGGGCGGTCACCGGCCGGCTATTCATGATCGCGGCGTGTATCCTCGGCCGGTCCAGGACCCATTGCCAGTATGGATTGGAAGCGGTGGAAATTCCGAATCGGTTGTTCGTGCTGGTCTGCTTGGATTGCCCCTCGTACTCGCAATTATTGGCGGAAGTCCGCTACAATTTGAGCCGCTTGTACAGCTTTATAAAAAAGCAGCAACTCATGCTGGACATGATTTGTCCAAGCTGTCTGTTGCTTCGCATTCTCATGGTTTTATTGCTGAAACTTCAGAAGAAGCAGCGGATAAATTTTTCCCTTCCACTCAGCAAGTGATGAATAAATTAGGAAGAGAGCGCGGATGGGCTCCTTATACTCGGTCCACTTTCGATGCTGCACGCAGACTAGAAGGTGCCCTGTATGTTGGTGACCCACAAACAGTTGCTGACAAAATCATACACCTAAGGAAAAACGTGGGCATCACTCGTTTCATGCTTCATGTCCCAGTTGGCACGATGCCCCATGATGAGGTTATGAAAGCAATTGAGCTTCTCGGAAAAGAAGTCGCCCCAATGGTGAAAGAAGAAGTTGATAGATGGGAAGCGGAGATGGAAGGTCGAAAATAAGATTAGTTGTTCATCATGTGGTAATTTAGATTTCACTTTAAGTGGGATCTATTTTTATGCTTTAAAATAGTTTGGAAGCTGCCAGTACCAGATTTATCCTTCAACAACGGATTGTTTAGTATGATTAATCGAACTTGTGAGCGAGAAGGATGCATATCTTAATGCCTGCTGAATTAGTATGGAATAGGGGGAAAACATGGAAGTTATATAATAGTCGAATGTGAACCTGCCACTACGTATCGCATATAAAGGAGTATAGTGACAAATTTTGAAGGGGGTACATAAACATGGACATCTTTACTGCAATTTCCACAAGAAGAAGCATTGGGGTTGTTAAACCAGACCCTGTGCCTAAGGAGCATATTGAAAAGATATTGGAAGCTGGTACATGGGCGCCGTCCCATTATCGTACTGAGCCATGGCGATTTTTTGTTTTAACTGGTGACGCGAGAAAAAATCTTGGAAAGGCGATGGCATCATTTGCAAAGAAAAGTCTAGATGATCCACTAAGTGATGAAGGAAAAGAGAAATTGGAAAAGACTGCGCAAAAAGCTTTAAGGGCTCCAGTTATTATTGCAATTGCAGTGGAACCAACTATTAATGAGAAGGTATTAGTAAACGAAGAACATGCCGCGGTCCATGCTGCGATTCAAAATATGCTTCTTGCAGCCCACGCTCTTGGCTTAGGAGCGATCTGGAGAACCGGAAAGGTTTGCTACTCGTCTGAGATTAAGCAATTTTTTGGGCTTGGGGAACATGCTTTGATGCTTGGTTTTATTTACATCGGCTATCCAAGTATGAAAGAATTGACAGGGAAAAGAAAAAGTATTACCGAAGTAACAAAGTGGATGTAGGGACTCATTGTATATCTTAAAGGCAATCCTTCATCGAAAAAATAGGATAGTGAACCACTCAATGTCCATGCACAAAAGGTATAATAAACTTGGAGTGGCAGACATTAAATAGGCAGGATTTTTAGTATTTGATGTTCATTTTTGTGCAAATGAAAAAAGGTTAGAAAGGGAGGGATAGTGTACATATGACAAATAAGGAAGATGAAGCTGCAGCTGCTGGTTGGAATTTTAACAATAGTTATGCCCAATTACCGCCACCATTTTTCACCAGCCTTAAACCAACACCTGTGCGCTCACCAAAAATGGTCATTTTTAATGAAGCATTGGCGGAGGCATTGGGGTTAAATGCTAATTCTCTGCAAAATGAAGAAGGAGCTGCAGTGTTTGCTGGCAACCGCGTTCCTGAACAGGCGCATTCACTTGCTCAAGCCTATGCAGGTCATCAATTTGGCCATTTTACAATGTTAGGAGATGGACGTGCCATTCTGATTGGTGAGCAAATGACTCCTAAGGTGGAGCGATTTGACGTACAGCTTAAAGGTTCGGGGAGAACACCCTATTCGCGCGGGGGAGATGGACGTGCAGCGTTAGGGCCGATGCTTCGTGAATACATTATCAGTGAAGCTATGCATGCACTAAGGATTCCAACAACCCGAAGCCTAGCCGTTGTGACAACGGGGGAAAAGGTGATTCGCGAAACAGATCTTCCTGGTGCTATTCTTACCCGTATCGCTGCAAGTCATCTGCGCGTTGGAACCTTTCAATTCGCTGCAAACTGGAGACCAGTAGAAGAATTAAGAATCCTTGCTGACTACACGATAAATCGTCATTATCCAGAAATTGAACTGGATGAAAATCGATATCTTACACTTCTTCAGCAATTGATCAAGCGTCAAGCCGCATTGATTGCTAAATGGCAATCAGTTGGCTTTATACACGGAGTGATGAACACTGATAACATGACCATCAGTGGGGAAACGATTGATTACGGCCCTTGTGCCTTTATGGATGTGTACGATCCAGATACAGTGTTTAGTTCTATTGATAGACAAGGACGCTATGCCTACCGCAATCAGCCAATTATTGGCGGCTGGAACCTTGCACGTTTTGCGGAAGCCATTTTACCATTATTGCATGAGGATGAAGAACAGGCTCTTAAGCTGGCGCAAGATGAGATTTCCAAATATAGTGAAATCTATCAATCATATTGGCTTGCTGGCATGAGGGCAAAACTTGGATTAACGAATGAAGAACCAGGAGATACCTTATTAATAGAAAACCTTTTGAGCATTATGCAGAAGGTCAAGGCTGATTATACAAATACTTTTCGTGCTTTAACATTAGACAAGATGGAGAATTCTCTGCTTTTTGGCACACCTGAATATAATCTGTGGCATGAGCTCTGGGAGGCGAGATTGACGAGGCAGCAAACATCGATGGAAGCCACTCAACAGTTAATGCGTAACAGTAATCCCGCTGTCATCCCGCGAAACCACCGGGTGGAGGAAGCACTTGAGGCTGCAGTTAAGAATGGGGACTACAATGTGATGGAACGATTGCTCCAAGCTCTTTCAAATCCATTCGCCTATACAACTGAACAGAATGTATACTGCACAATACCTGATCCATCAAAGCTTCCGTACAGAACCTATTGCGGAACTTGATGCATCGTGAAAATTAAGTAATAAATAAATTGTAAAATCAATCAAATGAGATTAATTTTAATAAATTCAAGCAAAATAAGAGGGTGTTAATTGAATTTTTTTAAGGGAGGTTTTTTAGGTGGCAAAAAACAAGCAAACACCCTCAAGTCAAGTCGATCAAAAGCAATTACTCGAGGACAAAGTAGAAGCTCAGCGAAAAAATGGATTTGAAGACAATCATGTTCGCCGCGTAACGTCTAATGGTGCACAGGGTCAATAAATTGGAAAAATCTAGAGCGTTGCAGGGTAATGATTTCCGCTTATGGTAAATTTCAGTCTATGCGGGAACTAATGGACCAGAATGCTGCCCGTCCCTTGCCTTTTGTTACGGTTCATGGGCATCAACCCAGGGTAATGGTTCCCGCTTATTGTAAAAATCAGCATAAACTGGAACAATAGATAATCAGTTGTTACAAAGGTATGCTTTTGGGGCTGTTCAGAAATAGCTGACTTTTTAGACAGCCTCTTTAAAAAACAAGATCTAGTTGTTAATAAACATAAAGGTTTTTTTCAGCAATTGAAAATCAAGGCTCATTTTCTCAAATTCCTTATATTCAATACTGTCTGGGCGATCTGCATACTGATTTTCACTTACAGGCAAAATCGCATATACAAAGCCATTTTTGACACCAAGCTTTTGAAATAAGCTGTCCTCATAGCCATCTTCCCATGTTTGTTCCTTTATTTTCTCAATGGAAAACAGCGTTCTTTCAGAGATTGCTTTATTTTTCGGTACGTAGCTGAAGACTAAATGACCATTCTTCTCGGCTGAGCGGTATTTCGTATCCCATTCTACAGGAATTGAAAAAGCATATTCTGTTGCTCGATAAGTAAATAGCTTCTGAGGAATATAAGGTGTTCGCTCCCAAACACTAGCTGTCTGCTTCACCTCTACTTTATTGATGAACCAGTTAGCATCTGCCTGACTCACAGTTAAATTTGCAGTCTCTGTCCCAAAAGGTCCCGTTGAGGTTTCTAGTTTTAATTCTACTGCATAAGTATAAGTACTTTTATTTATTTTCTTTTCATTTTTGATTTTGTAGCTGCTAATCCAAGGGCTTGATGTACCAGTTACCCAGCCATTGTTATCAAAATACGTTTTCGTTTTTTCCTTAAGTTCTGAAGTAAATAGTGCGTATTGATATGCACCATTACGGTTAGTAATTGCTTTGCTCCATTGGTTAACAGCGTCTGAAGCTGATACAGGTGCAACTGCATTTTCTAATAAAGAAATTTGAAGCTGGAGCATTTCTATATCTTGTTTTTGACTTTCCAATATTGGCTGTTTTTTACTATTGCTGGCTAATTCAATTTTTGCCGCCTCTTTTGGTGTTTCATTCGCATAAGTAGCGCTCGTCAGCATCCCCATTAAGGCAACAGCACTAGTAATTGTTACAAGTTTCTTTTTCATGTTCTTTTCCTACTTTCCTAATATGATGTACCTTTATTGTATATTGGTTTGGTTGGAAAGTAGTTAAGGAAAGATTAATTAAGGTTACAAAGAAGATACAATTATCTTAGTATGGAGAAT
The DNA here is from genome assembly GCF_036965125.1 of Bacillus sp. JJ1503. NCBI lineage: Bacteria > Bacillati > Bacillota > Bacilli > Caryophanales > Bacillaceae > Bacillus > Bacillus sp. JJ1503. The sequence continues at coordinate 874 of NZ_JBALOZ010000254.1, read as the reverse complement.
CTTTGTTTTTGCAAGATTGGTCTTTTTAGAATTTCATTTAGTGCTATAATAATCAGTGATGGTTTTGCCAATTTCTTCAGCAGGAGGTATATAAAGGATATGTTTTCACGTAATAAAGCATTTTATTTTATTTTCGCTATAGTGGTTTCAGCTTTCGTTTTGACTGGCTGTGGAACGCAAGCGGAAAATGGGAAGACGAAGGAAAATTCAGCGAAGGAATCTGCTGAAAAAACAGATTACCCTTCATCTGTTAAAGAAAAACCGATTGTAACAATAACAATGGAAGATGGAAAAGAGATCGAGATTGAATTGGATCCGGCTGCAGCACCAAATACGGTTGCAAATTTTATTTCTTTAATTGAAGATGGTTTTTATGATGGACTTATTTTCCACCGGGTTATCCCTGATTTTATGGTTCAAGGGGGAGATCCTGAGGGGAATGGCTCTGGTGGCCCCGGATACTCCATTGAAGGTGAATTTTCTTCAAACGGATTTGAAAATAACATCACACATGAGCGTGGAGTCATTTCAATGGCACGGACTCCCGATCCGAATTCAGCTGGATCGCAATTTTTTATCATGGACGAAGAAGCTCCACATCTCGATGGTGAATATGCAGCTTTCGGCAAAGTAATTAAAGGATTGGAAACAGTTGATTCAATCGTGGCTGCTGAACGAGATGAAATGGACAAGCCATTAAAAGATCAGAAAATGAAAACGGTGAAAGTGGATACGAAAGGCTTTGACTATCCAGAACCAAAAAAAGTTCAATAATTTATAGCGCCTGACTCATGGTACGTTAATGAAATAACGTGGCAGGGGTCAGGCTATTATTATTAACTGTGTTTTCTATCTCATAATATTATTATGTAAA
>NZ_JBALOZ010000253.1:0-2601 GCF_036965125.1 Bacillus sp. JJ1503 | reverse complement strand
GAATAATTAAAAATATTGAATAGCCTTCGATAATGGCAAACTTACTGAAAGGTAAGGACGCAAAGCTACGGGTCTAATGTAATTTATTACTATGATCGCCGGGTTACCGAAAAGGATTGGAAATGTTTATTAGTTTTTTGTCTTTATAACTATAAAGACTATAAATTATTGACACTCACCGATCTCTTTGAGGTGGGTTTTTTTGTTTTACAAATAATTTTATGAGGAGACTTTTATATGACAGTTGAATTGAAAACGGGATTATTAGAGGAGCATATTCGTGCAATTTTACATTTAATAGGTGAGGATACTAATCGAGAAGGTTTATTAGATACGCCAAAGCGTGTGGCTAAAATGTATGGTGAGGTATTTGCGGGTGTTGGGGTTAATCCTGAGACAGCTCTTACAACAACTTTTGAGGAAGAATATGATGGAATAATTGTAGTTAAGGATATTTCGTATTATACGTTTTGCGAACATCATCTTATTCCTTTCTTTGGTAAAGCACATATTGGTTATATACCAAACGGTAGAGTGGTTGGATTAAGTAAATTTGCCCGACTAGTAGAACTTGTATCCAAGCGTCCTCAAGTACAAGAAAGAATGACGCAACAAATTGCTGAGGGAATCATGAATATACTTAAACCCGAAGGAGTAATCGTGAGTGTAGAGGGACAACACCTTTGTATGTGTGCAAGAGGAGTAAAAAAGCCAGGTAGCTCGACAGTTACAACAATAAAAAAAGGTGTATTTAAGGAGAATGTCTCGTTGGCAGAAGAATTTGAACGAGCTCTCTTAAGAGATTAATAGGGGGAACTTATCATGCTCTATCTATCAAGAAAAATGTATTTTTCTGCGGTTCATTCATATCGGATTGATGAATGGACAGAAGAACAGAATAAAATGGTTTTTGGACCATGTAGTAACCCGCATGGTCATGGACACGATTATACTCTAGAGGTTATGGTAAAAGGAAAATTAGACCGTGCTTCTGGGATTGTTGTGAATATAACTGAAATTGACAAAGTGGTTAAAGAACTCGTTCAAAAGGAATTAGATGGGAAGTTTTTGAATAAGGAAAATGATTATTTCAAAGAGAATATCCCAACAACTGAGAATATCACGAACTTTTTATGGGATTCTTTAGAAGGAAAATTTGATAACTGTCATCTACATAAAATTCGATTACGAGAAAATGATTTTTTATATTCAGAGAGGGTGGATTCATCAATGGTTCAATTAACAAGGAGATATCATTTTTGTACTGCACACCGACTACATAGTGAACTTCTAAGTAATGAGGAAAATCTGGAGATTTTCGGTAAATGCAACAACCCAAATGGTCATGGTCATAACTACTATTTGGAAGTTACAGTAAGTGGAAATCTTGATCCGATTACAGGGATGGTAGCCAATATTACGGAGATTGATAAGATAGTAGATCAAGAAATATTAAAAAAATTTGATCACAAACACTTAAACCTTGATACAGAAGAATTTAAAGATTTAAATCCAACATCAGAAAACGTAGCAGTAGTCATTTGGGATTTACTATCTTTAAAACTTCCTAAGCTATATAAAATAGGTTTGTATGAAACGGAAAAAAATTACTTTGAATACTATGGTCCCGATAAGGAGTAATTATATGGAATCCCAACAGAAACTAAAAGGTAAGATTGTTGTTATTTCAGGTTCTAGTAAAGGTATTGGAAATGAAACAGCAAGATTATTAAGAAATTCAGGTGCGAAACTTGTTCTAGGGAGCCGGAGCAATAAAGTGAAAGAAGAGGAACATCTACTAGAACTGCCATTAGATGTAAATAACGAAAAATCTGTTCAAGCCTTTTTTGAAAAAGCAGTAACGTATTTTGGAAAAGTAGATGTCTTAATTAATTGTGCAGGAGTGGGTATGTTTGAAAGTATAATAGATTCTTCAACCGAAGAATTTGATCAGATGGTATCCGTTAATCTACGGGGAACCTATCTTATGTGTAAATACTTTGGGAAGCGCATGTCTGAACAAGGATATGGACACATACTTAATCTTGCATCAATTGCTGGAACGACTGCATTACCGGGATGTGGGGGTTACTCTGCATCCAAGTTCGGTGTTATAGGTTTAACAAAAGTATTACAAGCAGAATTAAGGGAAAAAGGTGTTCAAGTTACATCTATAATACCTGGATCAGTTAGTAGTAGTTTTTGGGAAGCATTTGAAACCAAACCTGACTTGTCACTAATGATTCCTACTATAACAGTTGCGGAGCACTTACTTTATATTATTAGTCAACCAAAAGGAGCATTTATAGATGAGATAACAATTATGCCACCTCTAGGAATCCTGTAAAGGAGGGAAATTGGTTGAGGCGTTTATTTAAACCTTTTTTTAAAACTCCTAATAAAAAAACTAAAATTGAAGTTCCATCTCTCCCTGCTGACCTTTCATATTCAGAGTTAAATTATATTACTAATAGAGGCTATTTAGCGAAAAAGATAGGGCAATATCTAGATTTTAATAATACTGAAGTCGATCAACTCTTTTATCTTTCATTGAGTCAAAAATCGTTTTCAACTTTTAATAAAGAAAATAAAAATGATTAT
>NZ_JBALOZ010000252.1:16641-17598 GCF_036965125.1 Bacillus sp. JJ1503 | reverse complement strand
GCTGAGATCCGAGGAGTAGAACCATATAAAACCATTGATTCACCGAACCGTTTTGAGGAATTCGATGATTTGGATTCCATGATGGACTTTATTGAAAGAATACGGGACGAATCCGGTAAGCCTGTCGGAATTAAAATGGTCATCGGCAGTGAAGAAACATTTGAAGAATTTGCTGCTTATATGGCGATTATGAAAAGATACCCTGATTTCATCACCATTGATGGCGGAGAAGGCGGAACTGGAGCGACTTATCAAGCAATGGCTGATTCTGTCGGACTCCCAATTAAACCTGCTTTAATGATAGCTCAAAGAGTATTGAAGAAATATAATATGCGAGACAAAGTCACGTTAATTGCCAGCGGTAAATTATTCTCTCCAGATCGAATTGCCATTGCGCTATCTCTTGGAGCAGATATTGTACACGTTGCCAGAGGCTTGATGATTTCAGTCGGATGTATCGGTGCCCAAAAATGTCAATCCAACGAATGTCCAGTAGGAGTGGCCACAACAAATCCAAAGCTTCAAAAAGCTTTAGTCATAGAAGAGAAAAGATACCGGGTGACAAACTATATAACAACGCTTCGTGAAGAATTGTTTACGCTAGCAGCAGCTGCAGGTTTGACATCACCTAGACAATTCAATGAAAAACATGTCGTATTTGTAGATCAAAACTTTCATGTAAAAACGATTGAGCATGTAAAACAAAATGATGATAAAAAACAACTCATTTCTATTTCATAAATAAGAGAAAGTCTGTTACATAAGATTGTAGCAGACTTTTTTCTTCTTATAGTTTTTTCAAAAGTTAAATAAACCTAGACAACTAGACTCATTCTCCACCTTTCCAAACTAAATCAAAGTGTATATCAAAAGTGCCAATGTACGTTCCAATCTGGGTTTACCCCTTAATATATATAAAAATCAAGTCTAAATTGTTTTATTAGAAAATAAACGGGA
>NZ_JBALOZ010000252.1:10935-16586 GCF_036965125.1 Bacillus sp. JJ1503 | reverse complement strand
TATTCCAACCCATCTATTAAATAGATTAGCCTCAATGTCAAACTGATCTAAAGCTTTTTGCACACTCTGGTCAATGATATCATCAACTGATTTCGGAAGGTGGTAAAATGATGGTACTGGCGGAAGAATAACCCCACCCATTTGTGTGACCGTTTTCATTTGGTTTATGTGACCCAGGTGAAGCGGGGTCTCCCTAACCATTAATACTAATTTTCTTCGTTCCTTTAGACTTACATCGGCTGCCCTGGTAAGCAGATCCTCATTATAGCTGTTAGCGATTCCGGATAGTGTCTTTATGGAACATGGGGCAACAACCATCCCATCTACTTTAAATGATCCGCTGGAAACAGCTGCTCCCAGATTGTTATTATCGTAAACTTTCGTTGCCATCTCGAAAACATCTTTAAGGCTATAATCTGTTTCGTATTCAATGGTCGTTCTTGCTGTCTCGCTAATAATAAGGTGACTTTCTACATTTACAGTTCTTAATGCTTCAAGTATACGGACTCCATAAATCGCACCGCTTGCCCCGGATATTCCAACAATCAATTTCATTGATATCCCCCATTCATTACTAGAAGAATGTGCATATACCTACTTTTCTTGCTCCAAATGCTGCGCTCGTAATCCTAAAGAATCTTTATTTATATACTTATCAACGTTCATCTCTTCAAAACCTGGAATATGAATGCGTTTATACCGCATCGGTTCGCTGTCTAAAGGGATTGTGCAGTCAAAACCAATCTTGGATCCAAATCCATCATCAGTTGAAGGGTCCAATTTTGATCCCTGTGCACCGTTAATCACGACTAAATCCGTTTCTGCTTGGAAACGTGTGGCAATGGTCCATTCTACTTCTTCCATATTAAATATGTCAACCTCTTCATCGACCACGACTACGTGTTTGATATCGAAGCTGTTCGCCAAAGCAGCAATGATCGCATTCTTACCCTCGCCTTTATTTCGTTTTTTAATCGAAATAACAGCATGATACCTGCATGTTCCTCCAGGACTCATATGTACCGCCTTCACTGAAGGAACCGTTTGACGTACACTTTGAATGAGACTCGCTTCCCGAGGAATACCGCCTAAAAGTAAATGTTCATATCCGGCAGGAACAATCGTATAGAAGATGGGATTGTTCCGGTGCGTAATCCCGGTGACCTGAATTACTTCCTTATCATCTCTCGGACCATAGTATTTTGGAAATTCTCCGAATGGTCCTTCAGGTTCACGAACTTTCGGAAGAATTTTCCCTTCTAACACAATCTCTGCATAAGCAGGAACATCAATATCCACCGTTTCACATCTAACCACTTCAAGTGGTTCACTTAGGAGGGCGCTTGCAATTTCCAGCTCATCAACCCCGAAAGGAGTGCTGGCCTGAGAAGCAAGTAGTGTAACTGGATCAACACCTATAACGATCGCGCACTCTAAAGGTTTGCCTTGATCTTCTGCCTGTTTAAATATATGGTAAGCATGACGTGGCAGCAGCAGTACGCCCAATCTGTCCTTCCCCGAGACCTGCAAGCGATGGATAGAAACATTTTGTTTTCTAGTAACCGGATCGCGCACGATCAATAGTCCGGCAGTAATATACTTGCCTGAATCCATTTCATGGTGGACGGGGATAGGAAATGCATCTAAATCAATATCATCCAAGATGATGTTTTCTTTAACCGGCGCATCCTCTTTATTTATATGACGGCATTTCACAGGGGAAGATACCGCCTGAGAAAACTTTGAGAGTAATTCATATTGGTCAGTTTCAAGTGCCTCCGCAAATTGTTCCCTAGTTGAACAAATTCCTGATACAACAGGAATCTCATAATCTTCAACTCTAGTAAAATAAGTTGCTTTTTTACCATCCAGCTTTTTCGTAAGTGCAGCAACTTCAAATTGTAGACTGACTTCTTTATCTATGACTGCTAGCCTATCGGTTTTTTGCAGGTATTCAAGCCAGGTACGCAGAGACTTAGCTCTCATATTATGACCCCCTAATTTTTAACTAATTCCCCGAAAATATCCTTTAAACGTCGATTAAATAGTTTCGTCAATCGTTCACGCCCCCGCACTTCCGGCGGCGTTGGCACTTCACGCCCATCAACGATAATTTGCTGGTCATAACGGATAAGAATAAATGGAAGATATTCATCGTAAATGGCACGTATTCTCTCTGCATGTTTCGGATTTCTAGCCAACAGCTTTAACATACGTAGCCCGAAACCTACATGCCGTCCTTCATCCTCTTTAATTCTTGAAAATCCTTCCGCCAGTCCCGGGAACAATCCTTTATTGCCGTAAACTGCTTCAAAGACATCATATCCTGACATAGCCTGAACACCTTCGATTATTCCTTGGTAGTGTGTTAATCCTTCCACAAGGGCTGCTTCCCTTTCTTCCGGTCCCGCCTCCAGTGCAGCCAGCATCTGTTTGGCACGTTCATCGAGCTTTTGTTGAACTAGGTTTTTTACGCCTGGAATACGTTCACGACCCAATACTTCACTGAAATAACGCATAAAGAACTCTGTGTGCTTAAATTCCTCCAATAATTGAGTACTGAGGAATGCCTGCTCTTCAGTACTAGCTCCGAGCATGATCCATGGGCAAAACTTTAATGCAACGTTTTCTTCCGCATCTAAAAACCCCGTACAGAAATGGATAAGATAATCCTGCAAGTCCCGATCCAATGATTCAAAATCTTTCTTATCCTGGCTTAAATCAATGGTTGCGGGATCCCATGTTCCAAATCGAATTGCCTTTCGATATAAATTCCATGCGACTTCTGCTGTGCTTTTTTCAAGATCAGTAATCAATACTTCGCTCATTAAAAAAACCTCCATTATTGAAATTTAAAATTAATAAGCACGTTTTAATAGCTCAAACACTTCTGATTCAGTTGGCTGGCGCGGATTAAATTTCATCATTCCGCTTTTAAATGAATCCCTTGCAATGTCACTAAGCTTTTCTTCAGGTACATTGACATCCCTTAATTGAGTTGGAAGTCCGATATCTTTAACCAGATTTGCCACTGCGTATGCGGCATGTGTTTGTAATTGGTCTTCACTCTCTGCCTTTACTCCCAATAGTTCAGCGATTTTCGCAGCCTTATCTGGACGGACAGATGAGTTAAATTCCACAACATGTGGAAGCAATAAACCTATGGCAACTCCATGTGGAACGTGACAATGACCTGAAAGTGCACTGCCAATTGCATGGGCTAAGCCAAGAAAACCATTGTTAAAAGCCATTCCTGCAAGCAGGCTCCCATGAGACATTCCACACCTAGCTTCTTCATCCTCCCCGTTATTTACCGATCGCCGGAGATGACTCCCTACAATTTCGATCGCTTCTAGTGCAAGAGCTGCAGATGCAGGACGAGACCTCAGTGAGAAATATGATTCAATTCCGTGTGCAAGTGCATCGATACCTGAGGCAGCGGTCATTTTTTGTGGCAAGTTCATCGTTAGCTGGGGGTCGACTAGAGCAATAGTAGGAGCCATAAACTGACTGGTAACCGTCACCTTGACATTTTTTGCCCAATCAGAATAAACTCCAAAGATAGTAACTTCACTCCCTGTTCCAGAAGTTGTAGGTACCGCAATCAACGGAATTAAAGGAGATTCACCAATTTTATCAACACCAGCATAGTCACCAATACTTCCACCATTACTAGCTACTACTCGGATTCCTTTTGCGGTATCAATAGCACTTCCTCCACCTACTGCCACGATGCAATCATAAGCATTTGATGCAAAAACTTTTGCACCATTATCTATCGTCTCGAGGCCTGGATCAGCTTCCACTTCTAAATATGTTTCGTATTGAATATTGGAAGTCATGAAGGAATGTGTTATTTTCTGCAAAATCCCGGCAGATTCCACACCCCTATCACTAACCAAAAAAACATTCTTTACACCAAGTTGGCAGAGCCTTTCTCCAAGGAGTGCAGCTTTACCGTAACCAAATTCAATTAAAGTTGGTAAATGAAATGAGAATTCAAAATCAATTGCTTTATACGTACTACTTAAACTCATTAAATGGCCTCCTTTGTTAATCAGTTTCTATATGAACGTGTTTTGTTTCGCAATATTCCATCAATCCATCGATCCCTCTAGTTCTTCCTAGACCACTTTGCTTGTAACCCCCAAATTCGGCTTCCGGAAAGTTCTTATTGTACGTGTTAATCCATACAGTACCCGCCTTGATTCCCCTAGACATCTTCATTGCTCGGTTTAAATCCAAAGTCCACACACCGGCAGACAAACCGAAGTCGCTATCATTAGCTAGTTCTAATGCTTCTTCATCAGTGGAGAAAGTTTGGACAGCAAGAACTGGCCCGAAAATCTCCTCTTTTACCACTCGGCAGTTGGCTGGAATATCATCAATGATCGTTGGGCTAAAAAAGTATCCCATGTCATAGTCTCCTCCAGTTAATTGGTATCCGCCGGTAATAATTCTTCCTTCCTGTCTGCCAATTTCACAATACTTCTCTACGATTTCCAGCTGGCTTTTCGAAGAAAGAGGACCCATGTCTGAACTTTCCAATATCCCATTTTTTACTTGGAGACCTTCTGCATAATCCTTTAACTGAGCTACTACCTCATCTTTTATCGATTCGTGTATTAATACTCTTGAACCTGCCATGCAAATTTGGCCTGCGGAAATAAATATAGACTTGCCGATGATAGGAATTGCTTTATCAAGGTTTGCATCAGCAAACACAATATTTGGTGATTTGCCTCCAAGCTCCAATGCAACCTTTTTAATATTGCTTGCACCCATTTCCATAATCTTTTTTCCAGTAGATGTATCACCAGTGAAACTGATCATATCAATTTTATCGCTTGTCGCCATAGCGGCTCCAATTGAACTTCCAGGACCAGTGATGATGCTAACAATCCCTTTTGGAAATTCAGGTACCTCATCGATCAATTTAAAGATCTCAACTGATATGGATGGGGTTAAGCTCGCTGGTTTTACAATTACACCATTACCAGCAGCAAGTGCTGGTGCCAGTTCTCGAACCATTAAAAGAGCCGGCCAGTTCCACGGTGAAATAATCCCCACTACTCCAATCGGTTCTTTAACGATTACCCCAAGATTATTTGGCTCTAATTGAATGGAACGTCCAAAAACTGTACGGGCAGCTCCGGCAAAATATTTAAGCGTATCTATACAGCCGGAAATCTCAATCCGAGATTCGCGAATCGTTTTACCTTGTTCCATCGTCAAAATTCGTGCCAAATCTTCCTTTCGATCTGTCATCTTCTGAGCTAAACCAAGCAGCGCTTCATAGCGCCGCTTCGGATTTACAGACCAATCACTCTGCAGATATGTTTGGTGCACCCTATTGATCGTTTCTTTCACATCATTCACATTTGACTTTTGAGAATAGCTAACTAATTCACCTGTTGCGGGATTGTACGATTCGATCATTTCTTTTGACGAAGACTCAACCCATTCTCCGCCAATATAGTTGTAATAAACGGGTGTTTTCCTATATACAGCTGTTGTCATTTTTTTCCTCCTTACTAAAAGTCATTTTTTAAGGAAGAGGAAATCGTATTCCCTCTTCCTTAAATACCTTCCTATTTTAAATTTCCTTTCGTTTCCGGTATGATAATGCTTCCAATAATATAAATCAGATA
>NZ_JBALOZ010000252.1:0-10905 GCF_036965125.1 Bacillus sp. JJ1503 | reverse complement strand
ATACATGAGAGTATATGGAATGTTTTGAATTGACCCGCTCGCTAATGTTACAAAAGTCGGCATCATACCGCCAACGGCAAATCCCATGTTCCATGAAAGTCCGGTACCTGTTGATCGAATGGAAGTTGGAAAACGTTCATTTAGAAAAATCAAAACGGGAGCATAAGCTGCATTTCCAAGGAATACTAAACAAATGGTATAGAAATAAATCGAAGGAATAGTTGTTGCATTAGCTAATGTAAGATAAAAGAATGGAAGCCCGACGATATTTAAAAATCCAACCCACAAGAAAGTCTTCTTTCTTCCGATTATTTCACTTAAATGTCCAAAAATAAGCGCTGAAATAATCGTGGCGATACTTGAAGCAATGAGAATTCCGGATTTAGTCGCTGGTGATACCCCATTAATAATCTCTAAGAAAGTCGGAATAAAACCTGCAGTGAGATAATAACCGGACCCACCTCCGATAACAATCATGAGATTCACCAGCAATACTCGCAAATAGGTTGTGAATAAAGACTTAACCGGTTTTTGATTTATCGATTGATCCTGCTTTTTACCTTTTTTCTCTTTTTGAAGTTCTTTCCATAAAGGTGACTCATCAAGGGTGCGGAAAACAAAGAGGCCAGCTATAGATCCGATAAGACCTGTGAAAAACATGACCCTCCATCCCCATTCACTAAATGCCTCACCAGGAAAAAAGTAGGAAACGATAGAAAATGTGATAGAGGCGAACAAAGCTCCTAAACCTGCTCCACCACCGCCAATAAGGCCAGACATTAATCCTCTTAACTTAGGAGGTGCTGATTCAGTTCCAATGGTATGAGTAGATGCAACAACACCACCAACAAATATGCCTTGCACTAAACGTAGAAGTAGGAAGATGACGGCAGCAAACACCCCAATTTGCGGCACTGTTGGCAAAAGCCCAAAGGCTGCGGTACTTAATCCGACCCCGACAATGGCGACAGTCATCGCTTTTTTCCTTCCGTTTTTATCGGCATATGAACCAAAAATGGCAGATCCGAGCGGCCGCATTAACAATGTAACAGCAAAGGAAGCGTAAACAGCTGCCAGGGAGATGGTCGGGTTGCTGCTAGGAAAAAATAATGCTCCAATCGTAGGAGTTACATACAAAAGAATAAAGAGGTCATAAAGGTCGAAGGACCACCCTAAAAGTGATGCCATTGTAGCTGAAACAAATTGCCGGTTATTGCCCTTCTGATTGGGCAGGTCTGTAGTATCTTTTGAAAGTGCCGAATTTGACATAAGTTCTTCCCCCTATATTGATAATTTTTAACAACCTTAGCCCAACTCTATTTCTAATAACAACGAATATTCAGTCATAAATATTTGAAAAATTTACGTAAGTCTATGACTAGAAACTTTTAAGTTTCTGCCACAACAGCCTTGATGTATGGATTAAATATTGGTCATAGCTGTTATCATATTGTGCATAATTTCATACGTTTCGACTGCTGTGGCTGAAAATTTCAGAGTAAACGATTATTTCCCTTTGAAGTTAGGTTTAACTTTATTTCCGAAAGCCTGAACGCCTTCATTAAAATCCTCTGTTGAACGAAGCATTCCATAAGCAAAGCCTTCAATTTCCATTCCCATACTTAATGAAGTATCCTGGGAAGCATTTATGACGCGCTTTAATACCTTAAGTGTCATTGGTGAAAGTCTGGTAAGATCTGCCACAAGCTTGTCTACCTCTTCATCTAGGTTTTCTGGGCTGGTTACTGTAGTTAACAAGCCCCATTGGTGTGCTTCATGCGCTGGAATACGTCGTCCTCTCATAATCATATCTTTTGCACGTCCAATACCTGCAATTTTTGCAATACGCTGTGATCCGCCACTTCCAGGGATCATGCCAAGATTGATTTCCGGCAAGGCTAATAAAGTATTGTCTGCTGCTACACGGAAATCACAAGCCATAGCAATTTCAAGTCCTACACCAAAAGTATAGCCTTGTAATTGGGCAATAACTGGTTTTGGAGATCGTTCCGGTGCTGCCACATTCACATGTAATTCAGAAAGTACAGAAGGATGCTGCTCCATGAATTCTGAAATCGTCCCGCCAGAACTAAATGCTTTTTCTCCAGCCCCTTTAATCACAATGACCTTCACATCATCATCTTGATTTAATTCACTAAAAATTTGATTCAGGTTGGAGCGGGCAATAAAACTTAACGTATTCATTTTTTCTGGACGGTCTAAAATAATTGTTGCTGTCTGTGCTTCCAGATTTTTTTCTACCAGAATGTGATCCCATTGATAAGTATTGTTTTTATTAATTGTTGTCATTAACTAACACTCTCCTCTTTAGTTGTATAGCTTTTATAATTTTCTTTCAATTTTCTTCTTAAAATTTTTCCAACCGGGCTTTTCGGAATCTCTTTCACAAAATAATATTCTCTTGGCCGCTTAAAGTTGGCTAGGTTTCCGGATGCCTTACAGTATTGATCCAATTCCTCAACCGAAAGTTTTCTATTTCTATCTACTACAAATGCAACAACCTTTTCGCCATATCGTTCATCTGGTATACCAACAACCGCTACTTCTAAAACTTCCGGATGGGATGTCAGGACATCTTCCACCTCGAGAGGATGGATGTTTTCACCTCCGGAAATAATCATGTCATCTACACGCCCTACAACATACAAATCTCCGTCCTCATCCATTTCGCCCATATCTCCAGTAAAATACCAGCCATCTCTAATAGCCTTTTTATCCGCATCTGGTCGATTCCAGTAGCCCTTAAATGCTTCAATCGAGTCGATATTGACAATGATTTCGCCTGGAGTACCTTTTGGAACAAGATCATTAGGTGTTGAGTAACCATCTGGGTCAGGTATTACAACCCTCAACTGTTGATGGAAGCCTGCTTTACCTGCACATCCCGGCTTTTTATCCAAATAATCGCAAATTGAGAAAGTATAAACTTCAGTACTGCCATAGTGATTCACAAACACATCCGGTTTCAGCTTCCGGTAGCAGTCCTTTGTTAACTCCGTTGTCATCGATGCACCGGCATAGCCTATTTTCCGAAGTTTCTGTAAATTGAACATAGAAAAATCACTATGATTTAACAAATCATGAATAATGGTAGGCACTAAATATACACAGCTTATTTCTTCTTTCTCTAGCTCTGTCAGCATTTTAAGTGTGTTGTTGTCAGGAATCATAACTAATTTTCCATTTATGAAAGCCATAGATAATAGAGAACGCATACCCATTGTATGATAAAGCGGCATTACACCCAATGTACCCTCATGAGGGACATATTGATTTTGAATAATGTGAGCAATGGCCGCACTGTATTCATTTTTATGACTTCTTGGAACTCCTTTTGGTTTCCCCGTCGTACCTGATGTATATAGCATTAAACAAATATCATCAAAATGAATGGCTGGCCGATGAAAATTTTCTTGATCGTGGCCTAGGAGTTCTTCATACGTTAAATCAGCACCCTCTGCCCCTAATACACTGATTAACAGCGGCTTATGCGTGTAATTTCCTTTCAATGCTGCGTCTTGGCTGCTTGGTTCATAAATGACAGCTTTAGCATCCGCATTATTCACACAATAGGCGACTTCCTCTGTTGACAAACGGAAATTTATCGGGGTAAAAATAGCTCCAAGCTTTTGAATGGCCCAATAAAGTGCGACAGTCTCCAAGCGGTTTTTCAAAATAATAACCACTCGGTCTCCTTTTTCTATCCCATTCTTTTGCAAGGAATACGCAAGCTTATTAATTCCTTGATTAAATTCCCTAAAGGAAAAGCGTTGATCATCTTGGACGATAGCTGTTTTATCTGGAAATCGATTTACCGCAAATTCAAACAATGTTCCAAGATCCATTAAGATTCACCTACTGTACATTCATTTTGTTTGCATGCTTTTTCGATTGCTTCAATAATTCCCGTGTAACCTGTACACCGGCAAAGATGCCCTGAGAGCATTTCCTTTATTTCTTGTCTAGAAGGCTCTTCACTGCTTTTCATAAGCTCTACAGATGACATTAATATTCCTGGTGTACAAAAGCCACATTGAAGACCATGACATTCGGTAAAAGATTTTTGTAATGGGTGCTGCTCCCCGTCATTCGCCAATCCTTCAATGGTTTGAATGTCCGCTCCATTCGCCTGCACGGCAAACATTAAACAGCTGCGTACAGCTTTACCGTTGTAAAGCACCGTACAAGACCCACAAACACCATGTTCACATCCCACATGTGTACCAGTAAGGCCAAGGTCTTCTCTTATAAAGTCACTAAGCAGCTTTCTAGGTTCTGCTTCTGCTCCCACCTCCTTTCCATTAATCGATAATGAGATTTTCATTTTATCTTGAATTGAGAGATTCGACATACTAACCCTCCTTCCTTAATCCGCGATCGTATGCTTTTAACAGTGCTTTTCTTGTCAGTACTTTTGTTAGATGGAGCCTGTATTCCTTTGAGGCATGCAGATCGGCATCAGGGTCTGCATGAATGACCGCTAATTCAACTGCCTTTTCAAGGGTATCTTCTGTAAGACTTTTTCCAATTAAATATTCCATTGCTTCGTCTGCCAGCAGCGGAATTGCCTCAACCCCACCTAGTACTATCCTCGCATGATCTATTACTCCAGCCTCATCAACGGATAGTAAACAGGCTGCTGCAGCTAAAGCAAAGTCACCATGTCTTCTGCAAAATTCCTCAAATGCATATCCATAAGGCTGGGAAAGTGAAACATGAATCTCCGTCAATATTTCCTCAGGCATCAGTTCTGTTGTTAAATAAGTAATGAAGAAATCATTTATACTTGTTTTCCTGCTGCCATCCACACTATCAATTACAATTTCCGCATCAAGAGCCAAAAAACATAGTGGCAGTTCTGCACTTGGGTCAGCATGGGCCACACTGCCTCCAACCGTCCCTCTATTTCTTGTTTGAACATGACCAATAAATTGGGTGGCTTCTGAAAGTATTGGAATATGGTTTCTGATAACCTCATTCTGCTCTAATTCCCTTTGAGTTGTCAGTGCACCGATTTTTACAATTCCGTCCTCTACCCGGATCCCCTTCAACTCATTTATTTGATTAATGTCAATCAGACATCCTGGCTCAGACATCCTCATATTTAAAATAGGAATAAAGCTTTGCCCCCCAGCAAGGATTTTCCCTTCACTGCCAAACTCATCTAAAAGCTTAACAGCTTCTTCTAAATTTGACGGGCAATGGTAAGTAAATGATGCTGGTTTCATGTTTGTACCCTCCTTTCTTAATCAGCAATATTTACTTTTTCTAGCTCCCTTTTAATCTTTTTGAAAAAGTCCTTAATAATCAGTTTCGCTACCCCGCCTAGCATACGCTGTCCGATTGCAGCAACTTTCCCTCCAACTGCCGCCTCATATGTGTATCTAAGCTCTGTATTTTCTTCATCAATCGGGATTAACTGAATCTCCGCTTCTGCATCGACAAATCCTGGTGCCCCTTCTCCGTTGACAATTAACTTATAAGAATTCGGAGGCTGAAGGTCTGAAAGTCTGATAGTTGCATCATAATTACCTTTTACTGCTGCAACTCCAACTGATAGATCCGCCACATAGACATTTTCCTCTTTCTTGTTTAATTCGGTACAGCCCATAATACAGTTTTTTAAAACCTCAGGGTCTAGTAAACTAGTAAAAACAGTTTCAAGTTTTCCATTTAATTGAATAGTGCCTTCTCCATTCATCACAATTCCTCCCCTATTGAATTTTTACAGTATTTTTTTTGTGAATTTTTGACCATATCCGGTTTGGCGATAATGGAAGCTGATCAATTGATACGTTAAAAGGTCTTAATGCATCTGTTACGGCATTAGCAATAACCACTGGAGCACTCATCGTATTACCTTCTCCTAAACCTTTTGCTCCAAGAGGAGTTAACGGTGAAGGTGTTTCAATATGTTTAATGGTCACCTTAGGGATTTCCGTTGCTGTTGGGCACAGATAATCCATAAAGCTACCAGTTAAAAACTGGCCCCTTTCATCATAGGCAAGTTCTTCATACATCGCTGCACCTAGGCCATGTGCTAATCCTCCCATAATCTGACCCTCTACAATCTTTGGATTTAATAGCTTACCAGCATCATGGATTGTCGTATAATCTATTATTTTCACTTCACCAGTATCAATATCGACTTCCACCTCAACGGCATCAAAAACAAATCCGTAGGTTACAGAACCATTTACTAAATCCATCTCGTTCGGTGACTTCGCAGCTGGCAGTGTATAGAAAGCAGATTCATGAATCCCTGGCTCTAAACCAGTTGGAAGACCTTCAGGATTCCAATGAGCTAAACCTACTAATCTCTTAATTGAAATACTTTTTTCAGGGTTATTTCTCAAACTTACCTTGCCTTCGCCGATAACCAGCTCATCGACCGTTGTATTTAGTTGATTCTTAGCGATTTCCAGTAGCTTTAATTTCACCTTTTCAGCTGCTTGATACACGGCACTCGAACCAATTGGTGCAAATCGGCTTGAGTAACTACCTGATGCCACAGACCACGGGCTTGTTAAAGTATCTAATTCAGCGACTACCCGAATTGTCTCTGGATTAACACCAAGGGTATCCGCAACAATTTGTGCAGAAACTGTTTCATGTCCCTGTCCTGTTGGAACCGTACTTATCCGTACAGTTATCCCGCCCTGCGGATCGATGGACACTGTTGCTCCTTCTGAACATCCAGATTTAGGCAGTGACTTTGAGCGTTCTTCTGGTGTCAATGCAAGAGTGACGTATCCCATATTGGAACCAGACGGCTCAACAATACATGCAAACCCTAACCCTAAATATTTTCCATTCTTCAAAGCCTCTTTTTGCTTTACTTTAAATCCTTCATAATCGATAGATTCTAGCGCAAGATTTAAAGCTTTATGATAATCCCCGCTATCATAGATTCCTCCGGATGCGGTTTGATATGGGAATTCTTCTTTTGTAAGTAAGTTTTTCTTAATAACTTCTAATACATCAAGGTTCAGCTCATCTGAAATGATTTGCATCATTCTCTCTAGCGGAAAATAATGCTGCGGACCGCCATATCCTCTAATAAGACCAGTTGGGCTTTTATTTGTTACAACGGCAATTGCCTCAATTCCAACATTCTGTATCCTGTAAGCTCCGGTTGAATTGGAATGGGTTCTATATAAACAAGCAGGTTCTGGTGCACGAATATATCCACCGACATTGTCTGCATATTTCATTCTTAAACCTATAATGGTTCCATCCTTTTTGACTGCTGTATCAATCCAAGTTACACGGTCTGTACCGCTAGAACTTGCCATTAGATGTTCTTGCCTGTCCTCTGTCCATTTAACAGGAACGTTTAAGATTCTAGATACAACCCCTATCAGGACCATATAAGGAAATACACCTGATTTAATTCCATAACTGCCGCCGATATCTTTTGGAGTAATTATTCTAAGCCTGTTACTTGGTACGTTTAGTGCAGCTGTCATAACAGAATGAAGAGTGAATGGGCCATGAAAGTTTGACCAAATCGTATAGGCTCCCTCACTTTTAGTGTAGTTTGCAATCACCCCATAATTTTCTACAGGTGTTGCACTTACTTTTGGGAAACTAAACTTTCTACTTATTACCTTATCAGCATTTTTAAAGGCCTCATCTACATTTCCATAATTAAAAAAGCGGTGATTGACAATATTGCTTCCGACTTCCTCATGAAGAACGGATGACTTGTCTGAAAGTGCATCCTCGATATTGACAACAGGATCTAATGCTTCATACTCTACTTTTATTAATGCAAGAGCATCTTCAGCGATATAACGATTTTTTGCAACTACTACGACAACTGCTTCTCCAACAAAACGTACTTTTTCTACAGCAATAGGATAGTATTGTACAGCGACCTTAACACCGACCGGAAATGGTTTCGTTAATGCTGCTACTTGCTTACCGGTTACGACACCAATTACACCCGGCAGTTTCTCAGCTTCTTCTGTATGGATGTGATTGATTCTTGCATGAGCATGCGGACTTCTTAAAATCGCCGCATAATGAATATTTGGCAGTGGGGACAGGTCATCAATATACGTGCCTTCCCCGGACACCAATCTTGCGTCCTCAATACGATTTAGCGGTTTTCCTATATAGCTCAATCTCCTTGCCTCCTTATTAGTAAGCTCATTTAGGCCTCAAATGTATCAATTCTTCCAGTGAAGGTTCTTAACATCCAGTCCAAATTTCTCTTTACATCATTAAACCAATTCTTTTAATTTACTATTCTGGTTTTGAAAAATGGCTGTATGAATAGAGCCCTTTTTCCTTTTTAGCGGCAGGTGACTTGCTTTGTTTTTGTGACTCATGATTTCGGCGGCAATACTTAATGCAATTTCTTCAGGTGTCTCTGATCCAATATCAAGTCCAATTGGTGAGTGTATATTATCTTCAACATTCTGCGAAATGTAGACTCCTTTTGCTTGAAGGTCTTTCTTTAAATTTTCAAACCTTCTCTTAGGACCTAATAACCCGATATAAGCAGCTCCCCTCTGGATTAATCCTTCTAAAAAAATAAAATCTTGTTCATAATGGTGAGACATAATAACCGCATAAGAATTTTCATTCAGTTCGAGCCCTTCCGGAAACTCCCTAGGTGAGACTAATTTTAATTCATCGACATTTGGAAAGTTTTCCTTGTTTAGATAACCCGGGCGATGATCTACAATAGTGACATGCCAATGTAACAGTTTAAGTTGCTTCGTTAACGACCATGCATCCGGTCCAGCTCCAAACACAATGATACTGGGTGTTGGTGAAATCGTTTGCAAAAATATTGTTACATTAATTGTTTTTCCATCTATCGTCAAAGATTGGTCTTCTAATATTCCGTTCACTTTATTTAGAGGATTATGCACAAAATCCAATTCCATCGTTTCTATAATAGAACCCGGGGGAATTACTTCATGATTATTTGAAGAGATAACCGTACCAATCGTAAAAGGTTTTGCACTTGTATATTGCCGATTAACTATACTCATCATTTTCTCGACTTCTCTTTTTTTATTCACTGGATCTATGAGCGATAACAATATCGTAATTTCGCCGTTACAGCCTACACCTAATCCCCAAGGTGTTTGATCGTCATGTCTTAAGTCATACACAATCTGTTTCGCTTCACCTTTTTCGAAAACTTCCTTTGCGTGCTCAAATAAATCTTGTTCAATACATCCGCCGCTGAGAACACCAAAGCTAGATCCATCTAATAGAATGAGACTTTTTGCACCAACTTGGCGATAGGATGAGCCCTTTTTATCAATAATGGTTGCTAATATTGCTTTTTGATTGTTTTTTATGCATCTCTTTAATTCAGTGATTACCAAAGCATCTCACCCCTTTTCCCTTGCTTATTCGAATTGTAAAAGTAATCCGAGCATTGCAGTTATACTATTTTCTCTTTTCAACTTTTAAAATTTTATCAAAAAAGGAGTAAATCCCTTTACGAGATTTACTCCTTTTCAAATATACTTCTATATTTAGATGGTGTGCAGCCTTCACTTTTTCTAAATGTAGTGGCAAAGTACCCAGCACTTGTAAAGCCCATTTGATTAGCTATAACCTCAATGGGCAGAGAAGTCATTTTAAGCAATGATTTCGATTGTTCTATTCTATATTCGGTCAAATATTCTATGGAAGTTACTCCCATTTCCTCCTTGAATAACCGGCTGAAATGGGATGGGCTTAAGTAGACAGAATCTGCAACCATATTTAAGGTGATAGGTTCTTTAAAGTGTTTTTGAATATATTGAATGGACGAATCAATTGGATTTGCAAGATCTGTATTAGTAGGTCCTTCATTTTTTTCTATGAAATAATTAGTTTCTGTCGAAAGGCTATAAATACTTATTCGTTCGAAGATTTGCTTGAGTTCACTTCTTAACACCGGTTTCAACAAAAAAGCTGAAAATCCAAGGTTTATGGCTCTTTGCACATTTTCAAATATTTTTAACTGTGTAAGAATGATAACAGAAATTCCCGGATCCCATTGTTTTGCTATTTTTCCAAGTTCTAAGCCATTATGTTCTGGTAATGAGACTTCTATAAGGAGGATAGATGGTTTTAGCTGTTTAAGCATTAAAAGGCCTTTTTCATATGTATCCGCTTCATGTACAGAAAAATAATTGTATTCACTAGATTGGATAAACTCACGAAGGAAATAGCGGCTTTCATATTCATCATCAACAATCAACAAATTTGGCAAAGGCTAACCCCCCCATCATGGTAACTTTTAAAATATTGCTCAAATGACAAAATTTTAAAAATTGACGCTTACTCTCTAAGATTGAATGTTAATTTTTTTGCGCAAGATTTTCCCAACTGCCGTTTTTGGAAAGGAAGACTGAAAGGTGTATTTTCTTGGTCTTTTATAGTTTGATAATTTAGGATGTCTTTTACAAAAAAGGTCTAATTCATTAGCTGTTAAGGATGGATCGATTGGAACAATATAGGCCACTATTACCTGACCCCATCTTTCATCAGGCTCTCCTACAACGACAGCTTCCTGGACCTTCGGATGTTCTAAAAGAATAGATTCAACCTCAAGCGGATAAATTTTGTCTCCAGCATAAATGATCATCTCATCCATTCGTCCTACTACATTTAAATCTCCATCCGGGTCCGTATACCCTAAATCGCCTGTATAATACCAATTTTCTTTCACGCTTCTTTTTGTAGAATCAGGTTTATTCCAATATCCTTTAAAAGATTCGGGGGAACCCAAATGCACAATGATTTCTCCTACTTCACCTTCTTGAACCGTATCATTTGGTGACTTTGTGCGATGTACATCAGGTTCTATAATTCTTATATTTTGATGGATTCCAGGCTTACCGACTGAACCGGGTTTCTCCATTACCC
>NZ_JBALOZ010000251.1:0-2321 GCF_036965125.1 Bacillus sp. JJ1503 | reverse complement strand
AATCTAACTTTTTCTGGAATATCACTAAATAATTCGTCAATTGAGTTTACACCGATTGTAGCGAGCATTTCTTTCTTGTCTGTCTCAGTCATCGGTAAATAGCGATGTTTCATCATTTTGTCTCCTCTCCTATTTTTTCTCTGTTTTATAGAAAGGCGTCGCTGCCACAACTGCTTTTAGGCGCTTTCCGCGAATCTCTACTTCTACTTCTGTTCCAATAGCAGTATTTTCAGTCTTTAATAAAGCCAAGCCGATATTTTTCTTTAAAGTTGGAGATTGTGTACCTGTTGTTACTTCTCCAATTTGCTCTTCGCCTTTAAAAACTGGGTAGCCATGGCGTGGAATACCGCGATCGATCATTTCAATTCCAGCTAATTTTCTAGTTAAACCTTCTTCTTTTTGTTTTAAAAGAACTTCTTTTCCGATAAAATCAGCTTCTTTATTCACTTTAACAGCAAAACCGATTCCTGCTTCAAGAGGTGTAATTTCCGGAGAAATTTCTTGGCCGTAAAGAACAAGATTTGCTTCAAAGCGCAACGTATCACGGGCACCTAAGCCACAAGCGATTACCCCTTCTTCTTTTCCAGCTTCTAAAATATCCTTCCAAATAGCTACAACATCATTGGCATCGCAATAAATTTCGAAGCCGTCTTCACCAGTATAGCCTGTTCTTGATACAAGAGCTTTTTTCCCATTTAGATCGACTTCATTTTGGAATTTAAAGAAACCGATGTCTGATAAATTAGTTTCACTTGCCAGCTTTTGAAGGACCCCTTCAGCTAATGGACCTTGGATCGCAACTTGTGCAGTCTTGTCAGAAAGGTTTTCGATTACTACATCGCCTTCAAGATGGTCTGCAAGCCATTTATAATCCTTTTCAATATTTGAAGCATTGACTACAAGTAAATAATGATCATCTGCAAATTTATAGACAAGTAAATCATCAACAGTCCCGCCATTTTCGTAGCACATTGCTGTATATTGGGCACCAAACTCTTTTAGTTTAGAGATGTCATTTGTCATCATTTTTTGAAGATATGAAAGACTGTCTGGACCCTTCACTTCAATTTCACCCATATGGGATACATCAAACAATCCAGCTTTTGTACGAACTGCTTCATGCTCCTCTTTAATGCTTGAGAACTGAACAGGCAGATCCCAGCCACCAAAGTCAATTGTCTTAGCACCATAGTCTTTGTAAACATCGAATAATGGTGTACGTTTTAACTGTGACATTCACTTGTCCCCCTTTTATCCTTTTTAAAAATTTAGAAATTTGCCAATGGAATGCAAAAAGCTCCATGCTCAGAAGCAAGCACATTCCACACACCAAAAAAAGACAGAAATCCCCCTATAAAAAGAGAAGATCCCTGTCCTTGCACCTGAAAGTTTACCGAAAACCGGTTTTCCCCTTTGGTGGCTTCTTAATTAAGAAGCACTCTCCAGAGCTACGTCCAACAAGGGTTCTTTTGCCTGAGAGATTCACAACAGAAATTGCTTGCTCCTTCGGCGCTACAAAAGTAGTCTCTCCCCTTATCATCATCCGTATTTATAAAATTTTCCAAATTGGTCATACTATACGCAAATGCGTCCTAAACAATTAGGTTTAGCATTAAATCCAAAATGAAACCTTTATTCTTTAATAAAATCATTCGATAAACAAAGTGGTTGTGGCAAATTTCAAAACTTTCAAAGCTATTATTATCCTACCATTAGAAACCTATTTGAGCAATGGGTAATATTTTTCTCGTTAAAAGAAATGCGGAAGCTCCTCGAAATTAGCAGGCGCAAAAGCAAGACAGCTTTAAAAGGAGAAGTTTTATGACAGTAAAAATTGAATTTGATTCGTCATGGCAAGAGGACTTTTTATCAAGAATTGAGCAGGACGGTCCATGGGGGAACTGGGAACTCTATAAACTAGCGGTAGAAGTTGAGAATCATACAACGATCCCTGAATTTGAGGGTCTGCAGGCACCTAAGCATCTATCGGGTCTTATACCATTGCCGCACCAGCTGGAGGTTGCTAAGCAAGTAGTTGAAAATATGAATGGAAAAGCCATTCTTGCAGATGAAGTAGGTTTAGGCAAAACAATTGAAGCGGGATTAATATTAAAGGAATACATGATACGCGGCTTAGTGAAAAAGGTACTAATCCTTGTGCCGGCCTCTCTAGTAACCCAATGGGCTATTGAGCTAAACACAAAATTTTTCATTCCAGCTATTACCCAGAGGAAAAGCTATGTTTGGGAGCAGTGTGATGTGGTTGTATCATCTATTGATACAGCTAAGCGAAATCCTCACAGAGATATAATATATAAACA
>NZ_JBALOZ010000250.1:14444-14917 GCF_036965125.1 Bacillus sp. JJ1503 | reverse complement strand
CCCCAAGAGTCACTATCATTTATCCGTATTAAGCTAACTTCACCTAAATTGTATAATTTTTTACTAAAAGCTTTTAATTCGTTTCTTTTCTTTTTTTTTGGTATTTGACGTTTCAAAAACTCATCCCAATTACCATCTAGATAATTGTAAGGACAGGAATATTGATATCTTTCAATTCCCTTTTCCATTCTTGCTAAATTATGTAGTATTTCATAATCTATAGTTTGATCATTAATATCTTCAAGTTGAATACTAATTGCTTTTTTATCTTTTCTTAAATGGGCAAGCAAATATCTATAAACTACCTGTTCATATCCTTTTTTGGCAGGTATATTAATATAACCATTCATATTACCACCGTAAAACCTAAATATCCGTTTTGAAAATCCTTTAGATTCAAAATATACCAATGGAGCAAAACCTTTTAGCTCCTCATTCTCATAAAAAAGAATTATTTTCTCTTTATATTTTTC
>NZ_JBALOZ010000250.1:0-14406 GCF_036965125.1 Bacillus sp. JJ1503 | reverse complement strand
GTATTAATGAATCATACTCAACTATGTTCATCTAAAACACTCCTAATTTTTAAGTGCATCGAAAATATTTGATAAATTCATTGTAATTTTTGACAATTCAAACATTACCTGCATTAATGCTGCCGATACTCCTTCTCTATATGAAGGAAAAATAAACAAATTTGTTAAAAATGAAACCATCTATTCATTTTAATTTTGTTTGGTTCTTGTCTATTTATTCCATTTCCATTAAGAAGTTTTCTAGTGTTTTCTTGGAGTAAATTGGAATAGTCAGTTCCAAACTCTTCATTTATTACCTCATAAGCTTCATTCAATTTAAATGAACTCCTTGATAAACGATGTGAATCGGATGCAATAAAATGAGTTAAATGATGTTTAATTAATTGAAGAGAAAACTTCCGTAGCTTCTTTCCTTTATAACCTATTAAACTCGAGGCTGTAATTTGAGTAGCTGCTCCGTTCATTACTAATTGATGTAAAATATCAGGATTCTCCCTAATCTGAACATTTCTTTCGGGGTGAACGATGATAGGAGTGATTCCTTCTAATTGTATATTGAATAAAAGCTTCACAGCATAAGCAGGTACATGAGTATCTGGTAATTCAACTAATAAATATTTATGTTGATTATTTAAAGTCAATATTTTCCCAGCTTTATAATCTTCAAGAAGCTCCCCATAAATTCGGGGCTCTTGACCAGGTAAAATTTTTACTGGGATTTTTGCTTTCCTTAACTTCGAATTTAACTTATTAACCTTTGCAAGTATTTTGTTTCCCTTATTATAATACCGTCCATTTTTGTGATGTGGTGTTGCAAAAATAGTTGTTATTCCTTTACTAGCTGCATGTTTAGCCATTCCTATACTTTCAATAAGGTCTTTTGCTCCATCATCAATACCAGGGAGAATATGACAATGAATATCAATCACCTTCCCCACTCCTCCGCTTTTTATCACATTTTTTAAAGTGTTTAAGATCGAATTGATTAGCTATGATCATCATAGTAATAATAATCTGTATAATTCAACTTAATATTATTGAGAACTGCTCCTAATAATCTCGCATTTACGTTCAGTAATAAAGTTTTGGCCTTTTCTGCATGTTCATATTTTGTTTTCCCACAATTAATAACCAATATCGCGCCATCACATTGATTAGCGAGTATTTGAGCATCAGTTACCGGAAGAATTGGCGGTGTATCAATAATAACCAAATCAAACTGCTCACTAATCGTCTTTAATAATTCGCTCATTGCTTGTGAACTGAGTAATTCAGATGGGCTAGGTGTGATTGGTCCGCTAGTCAATACATACAGGTTTTTAATTCTTGTTTCTTGTATAGCTTCATTTAATGGTATATGTTTAATAATTACAGATGTTAAGCCAAACATATTCTGTTTCTTAAATACATCATGAACCATTGGTTTCCGAAAGTCGGCGTCAATTAACAGTACTTTTTTCCCTTGTTGCGAAAACACAACAGCTAAGTTTGAGGATGTAATAGTCTTACCTTCACCAGGGTTTGATGAAGTGACCATGATAATACGGTTCTCACGATCAATATTAGAATATTCAATGTTTGTCCGAATGGTTCGATATTGCTCAGAAATTGGTGACTTTGGTTTAGAGATTGTGATTATTTTCCTTTTGTTTACTTTTTCTTTCTTTTTAAAAAGTCCCCGAAAATTCCATAGGTTCTTCATCCCCATCTTAAATGATTTTTTTCCTTCATCCTTCTGAAAGTAGCTGCCAGCTTGCACTGGTATCGAACCTAGTATTGGAATATCCAAAAAATGCTTAATATCATTCTCTGCCTTTATTGTGTTATCCAAATATTCTAATAGCAGCACTAGACCAATCATAGCTAAGAGACTAACCGTAAAAGCAATGAACATGTTTATAATCGGACTTGGTTTGATTGGTACGCTGCTAGTATCTTCATCTGCCATTGATAAAATGGATACATTGTCTATATTCATAATCACTTTAACTTTATTTTGAAACACATTTGCTATTGTGTTCGCCATCTTTACAGCTTTTTTTAGATCCTTGTCTTGGGTCGTAATGGTCACTACTTGTGAGTTATGTTCACTTGAAACACTAATTTGATTACTTAGTTCTTTTAAAGATGCATTTAAATTCATTTCGTTCTTTACTAAATCTAAAATTGCAGGACTTTTAATAATAACTCGATAAGTATTTATTAACTCTAGATTACCTTGTATATTGATAGCTCCCCCTGACTGTTGATCGGAATTCGTTTGATTGATTAGCAACTGAGTGGAAGTTTCATAAATAGGCGTTAAGTATTTATAGCTTACAATTCCAGTAACAAGAACTGAAAGTGACGTTATTAATACGATTAGTATTATACGTTTTAGTACAATTTTAAAAATATCCTGAATCCTTATACTCTCTCCCATCGAAATGAACCTCCACAAATTTATTAATAAGCCCTTAAATATCATGAACAATCTATTTCATATTAATTTATATATATGCAATAAAAATACTGTTCATCATAGTTAATTATTCGAAGAAGGAAAGGAAAATTTAGTTCAGATTACTTGACCAATTTATAAACACTGAAGCCCTTAATAAAAAGGATGGAGAAAATGTCTCCATCCTTTTTACTAAGGGCTTAAACTTAAACTATTATAAATATATAAAAAATCGCTCCTACAAAAACTCCCACTCATTCAGCGAATCCACTACATAACTAGGCCTCTTTTCATACCTGCCCAGCAATTCCTTCGTCGTTACTCCAGTATGAACGAGCAAAGTATCAAGACCTGCATTCATCCCCGCTAATATGTCGGTATCATAATTATCCCCGACCATAAGGGTATCTTCTTTTTTCGTCCCAAGTACTTGAAGAGCTTGTTCCATAATTATGGATTCTGGCTTTCCGATAAAAATTGGCTTAGTTTGCGTAGAAACAGTAATAACTGATGTTAACGAACCATTGCCTGGCAGAAGCCCTCTCTCTGTCGGGATTGCTATATCTCCATTTGTCGAAATAAAGGTAGCGCCATTTCTGACTGCCAAACAAGCAGTAGCCAGCTTTTCATAAGTAATGGAGCGGTCAATCCCAACGACAACATAATCTGCATTCTCTTCAACAATTGCAAATCCCTTGTCTTGCAGGGCATTCCTTATGCCTTCTTCTCCTACACAATAGACCGAGGCATCCTGCTTCTGTTCATATATGTAATTAGCCGTTGCCATACTGGTTGTAAAAACCTGAGCTTCCGTAGCGGGTATCGTAAATTGGCGGAGCTTTTCTGCCACCTGGGCAGGCGTTCTCGAGGAATTGTTCGTAACAAAAAGATAAGGAAGCCCACGCTCACGAAGCTGCTGAACAAAATCTGCTGCTTCTTTAATCAATTCCGTTCCTCTATACATTGTCCCATCCAGATCAATTAAATAGCCTTTATATTTACCCATATTTCATCACTCCCTACTACAGTGATTCAGCATCATTAATTCCTAAACGCGGAAACTGGACCAAGCTCATGAAGTAAGTATGCTCTGACTTTCTCGGGAAATTGCTTTAAAACGGATAAATGCTTGCTAAATTCCGCCTTGACTTCATCGTGATTTACCTCAGTATAGTTTTGAACAAGCATTTTGCGGTATTTAATAATATGTTTACAGCTTTTGGTTAATTCATTATGAATGACCTTTTCATCATCCAGAATGTCCACAATATCATCATAGCTCCCAGGATCACGCATAATGAATCCATCAATCATGGCATTCCCAACATCGAGAATCGCTTCAATAATTAGCTGGCTTGTCCGTTCCAGTGCAGCTTTTTCAAACTGTGAATTAAGATCTTTTATTTCTTCTAAGAATGCAAATTGCTGTTCTAAAAACACAAGAGTTGTTTCAATTTTTTCCCGATCAACAAAGTACAAATTTCTCACCCTTCTTCCATTACGATAGCTTTAATCCCTTTTCTAGAAAATCTGGACGAGCATAATAATAGCCTTGCGCTAAATCAACTTTATTTCTTGAAAGGACTGAGGCTTCTTCTTTATTTTCGATTCCTTCTGCTACTACTAAAGAACCGGCCTCCTTCGCAATAATTAGTAATCCTTTTAACATTGACTCTTTTACCGAATTTTTATCTATATCCTGAATGACAGAACGATCAATCTTAATAATATCTGGCATGATTTCACTTATAGAGTGCAAGCTTGCGTATCCGGCACCTGTATCATCAATGGCCACACGGAAACCAAGCATTCTCAACACCTTTATATTGTATAAAAAGTTCTCCATCCCTTCAATGGCATCACGCTCTGTGATTTCAAGAGTTATTTGCCTTGGGGAGATATTCTTATACTTTGCAAGCATATTCTTAATATCACGAATAAATCGTTCATGCCCTAATGTTATAGGTGTAAAGTTAATAAAGATATCGTGTGTGCATCCCGTTTTATAAATCTGTTGAAGGGTTTTTTCGAAAACAATCATCTCAAGGTCATATAGCATCCCTGTCTGCCGAGCTATAGAGAAAAGCTGGAGCGGACTTTCCAATACAGAGCCCTTCGGACCGCGGGTCAGCATTTCCCATGCCCTCACCTCACCTGTGGCAATATCTATAATCGGCTGAGCCAGAAGGTATATATCTTTTTGTGCCACTATTCGATTAACCATATACAGCATTTCATTATATTCAGATTGAACTCGCTTCTCTGCCATGGAAAGTGCATGCTGATTTGCTTTTAAAATGGCCTCTTGAATCGAATAATGTCTTTTCTCAATAAACATATAGCCTGTTTCAAACACTGGTTTCGCAAGAGGAACTAGTTCAGCTAGTTTTTTTTCAGAAAGTCTTAGAATTTTTTTCATTTTTTTATCAATATCTGTAACAGAATGACTATCATGGTTAACCTTCATAAACAGTGTCAGACCATCACTTGAATAATCATGAAGAGCCATAATTTCTTCTGACTTTACTTCGTCTTTGATCACATCTTGAAAAGTCAGCTTTAATAATTGAATAAAACCTGTATACCCCTGTTCTCCAAGCTGTTCCGGCAATTCTCGCAAATTTTTAATGTTAAACACAATCACTGCCACTTCATAGCCACCATCAAAAGCTTTACTTACTGCTTTCCTAATTGGGTCACGAATAATAAATTGCGGCGGATAAAACTTAAGCTTATCTTCTGGCAGTAAGATTTTTATCCATTTGTTCAACTGATTGAACCTTATTTTGTTTTGCCGGGGCATGGTCTCATTCCTCTCAGATGCAGCGTCCAAAATTACATATGCCACCATTTTATCACAAAATCCGACCATTTCCTCCAATATTTGAAAGATTAATCGGACAAATTGCCTGATAAACCGTTAGAGAAGCGGTGAGAATTATAATTATTTCTGTTATGATAGAATCAATACGGTTAACTGAAATTTATGTGAATAAAGGAGTATTAAATAATATGGCAGAACGTTTTTTTTTATATGATGATTTGGTAGATACAAAAACACGCTTCGTTAGCTTTATGGGTGATAATCAACGTTTTGATTTGGCTATTGTTCAATCCGATCGCTATTATGGAAAGCATATAGTTCTTGATATTCAAGGAAGCCGTTTTGCAATCATTGGACCTGATGATTTAAAAGAAGAAGGCTATTTAGAGTATGCCTTTAATCTTTCTGAAGAAGACGCTGAGGAATTGCGCTCCTTTCTATATGAATTAATTTAGTAATATGTATTCTCCGGTTTATTATCACCAGATTCACAAATAATAAAGGAGAACCTTAGATGTAAGGTTCTCTTTTTAATTTTTCTATTTTTTAAGGGGTGGTAATTGTTGGATAATAAGGAAGAGCGTGAGTATACGGATTTTACAAATGTTGAAAAGCGAAGGAACTATGTGACGGCAGAGGACTTCCCTGATGGACCATACGGATCCCCATTAAAAAGACATGATCCCGTAGAAAATAAAAGTACTCCCTTTCGCGAAGAACAGCGAAGGTATAGTGCCTTTAATTACGAAAATAAAACCTTACATGAAGACATGCCTCGGCAAATGGAAGGAGCTCATCCTACCCACGATGACCCCGAAAGAAGCACGGAACCGCCGTATGATGATTATCAAAAATAAAGCAGTAGTTAAGCAAAACTTGGCTTAATTGTATAAAAAGGCGATCAGATGATGCCTGATTGCCTTTTCTTTTTTACTTATTTACTTATTTACTTTTTTCGCCACAAAATATGCACAGCCAAAATTGCAAAATTCATACAAGTATTCCGATAATGTACTAATTTTCGTATCAAAGGTGGCTTTCTGATTTTGATCGTCAAAGAAACCCCGCAGCCTTAGCTGGCCATAACCCCAATCCCCAACAATATAATCATACCGGGTTAAAATATCGCTATATCTGCCTCGAAATGCTTCTTCATTAAAACCATTTCGTATATCTTCAATAACCTCATAGCAAACGTTATTAACACAAATCACATCAATCACCTCAGTTTAAAAACAGCGTCTATCATCCCCATTATATTGGAAATGTTTGTATTCCGAAAGGTATTTCTTACTTTATTTAAATTATAACTGATAGCCCATCAATTTCTAAGAGAAAAAAATAATCGGCTGGTTATTCTATAAGCAAGGAGGTGTTTCACATTAGAAAATCATTGATCATCTTAGGGATATGCGGCCTTACAGCACTAACTGCTTGTCAAAACAACAATATGGCAAATGAAAGCGATGGAATTTACGAAAGAAGCGGCAACACGCTGAATGTAAATACTCAGCGCCCTGAGTTATATAATCAAAATAATAATGGAAACAACGTCAACGGCAGGGATTTTAGGAATACGAATAATAATGGTACAAAAAATAATTTTGGTTATGTCCGTCACCAGAAAAGCCCCGTTGCAGGCGAAAGGGTTTCCAATGTTAATTATGGAACCATCAATAAGGAGCAATTAGCTGATATCATTTCTGGCTACTGTACGGATATTCCAAATGTTGACGATATATCTACACTTGTGACAGATGAAGAAGTGCTGGTCATTTATCATACGGACTCAAATAACCGTAACATGATTGCAGACCAAGTGAAGAAAACAGCTATGTCTGTCGTCCCTAGGTCGTACCATGTATATGTAAGTGATAATACGACTCTGCGCCCTTATGTTGAAAACTTTGCAACGAACAGCCCGAACACAAAAAATGTGAATACCGGCCTAAATAAAGTAATTAAAGAAATGCTAAAATCCCCACAAGGGAAAAAAATGGGTAATGGTGAAAACGAAAATGGAGAATTAAAGGGTGAAGAGAATAACCGTTAAAAAAAAGGGTTCAGTATTGGCTGCTGAACCCTTTTATCTTTTATGCTTCTTTAAGCTCGATTTCTCCCAACTCCTGCTGACGCTTAGCAGCAGCATTTACTTGCTCATCAGCATGGTAAGAAGATCGTACAAGAGGACCAGACTCACAATGACTAAAGCCCTTGCTTAAAGCAATTTCCTTAAACTCTTGGAACTCATCTGGGTGGTAATATTTTACTACTTTCAGATGCTTTTTCGATGGCTGTAAATATTGGCCAATCGTCATAATATCAACATTATGCGCTCTTAAAGCATCCATCGTTTCAATTATTTCCTCTTTCGTTTCTCCAAGACCGATCATTAAGCTGGATTTTGTCGGAATATCTGGCTGCATTTCTTTTGCCCTTTTCAAGAATTCTAATGAGCGGTTATATTGAGCTCGTGCTCTCACTCTCGGAGTAAGACGTTCAACCGTCTCGATATTATGATTTAATATATCTGGACGTGCATCCATCAATGTCTTTAAATTTTCATATACGCCACCCATATCAGACGGCAATACTTCAATAGTAGTGAATGGGTTCTTTCTTCTAATGGCTCTGACTGTTTCAGCAAAAACAGCTGCTCCACCGTCTTTAAGATCATCCCTTGCCACTGCTGTCACAACAACATGCTTTAAGTTCATCAGCACTACGGAATCTGCGACTCTTTCCGGCTCTTGCCAATCCAATTCAGTTGGCAATCCCGTTTTGACCGCACAGAAACGGCAAGCACGTGTACAAGTATCCCCTAGAATCATGAAGGTAGCCGTTCTTCTGACCGCCCAGCATTCATGGATATTCGGACATTTTGCTTCTTCGCATACTGTATGTAAGCTATTTTCCCTCATCATTTTCTTTAAACCGGTATAGTTTTCATTCGTGTTAAGCTTTATTTTCAGCCACTCCGGCTTACGTATGTATTCCTCTTTCGTACTCACTCTCATTCCACTCCCTTTTGTGGCATGGTGCCTGAATTCCTGTATATGATGCAACTGTAACACATGAAAAAGTCTAGGACAAGTTGGAATGTTTTGATTACCATTAATTGATATATATTTATTTCTCCAAAAATCACAAACTAAATAAGCATATGTGTGAGGAAGGGAGGATTACTTTGAGGATTAAATTAGCTGTTATTCTAACATTGCTTTTTTCTTTATTTTCTCCTTGGAACGGTAAGGCTCAGACAGTTGGAAATGAAGTATATAAAAGCCGGATGGAATTATATAAAAGGATTGAAGCTGTCACACACATTCCCTGGTATTATCTTGCCGGAATTGACCAATATGAACGAAATGTAAGGCAGGCTAGAAGAGACATTCCAAAAGCAGAAGGACTAACAGGGATCTATATCAAGCCTGAAGAATGGGCGGGACCGTTAAATCCTAATACATCTGACGATAACCCATTTTCCATTCAGTTTTTTAATGGAAAGGGGGTGGATGGCGATGGGGATGGGAAAGCGAGCTTGACGAATGATGATGATGTTCTCTATATGTTTGCTCAACATCTTCTATCGTATGGAAGGGATCATGATAATATCAAAATTGGCTTATGGGATTATTATAAGCGTGATAAAACGGTTAGCATCATTATTGGAAAAGCAAGGCTTTACAAGCATTTTGGAAGATTGAATCTAGATGATCGTGTATTTCCACTCCCATTAAGAAGCCAATATACTTATAAAAACACATGGGGAGCGGCTCGCGGCTGGGGTGGAAGAAGAATTCATGAAGGTACAGATATATTTGCCGGGTACGGGGTTCCTGTTAGGGCAACAGCATATGGAATTGTTGAAATGAAGGGCTGGAATCGATTCGGCGGCTGGCGAATCGGCATTCGGGATATTAACAATAATTATCATTATTTTGCCCATTTAAGTGGTTTTGCGAAGGACTTGAAGCTAGGACAAATTGTCGAGCCAGGGATGCTAATCGGCGGGGTTGGAAGTTCTGGTTATGGACCGCCTGGGACTTCAGGAAAATTCCCGCCACATTTGCATTACGGAATTTACAAAGACAATGGCTTTACAGAATGGTCATTTGATCCGTATCCGCACTTACGTTTATGGGAAAGACAAGAACGAAACAGGAAAAAATAAAAAGAGGGGACTGACTCTCATATGAGCCGGTCCCTTCCCACTATTAATGACCACCTAAGTAGGCTTTCTTGATTTCTTCGCTGGCCTGCAGCTCGGCGGCTGTACCTGAAACTGTTACACGTCCTGTTTCAATGACGTACGCCCGGTTAGCAATTGATAATGCCATATGTGCGTTTTGTTCTACTAGCAAAACAGTTGTTCCTTCACGGTTAATTTCTTCAATAATTTGGAAGATCGTTTTAACCATTAAAGGAGCAAGTCCCATAGAAGGCTCATCAAGTAAAAGAAGCTTTGGTCTTGCCATTATCGCTCTTCCCATAGCTAGCATTTGCTGCTCCCCGCCTGATAGTGTCCCTGACAACTGTTTTCGACGCTCTCGCAACCGTGGGAAAGTTTCATAAACCTTTTCGATATCCTTATGAATTTCTTTGGAATCTTTTCTTAAAAAAGCTCCTAATTCTAGGTTCTCCTCAACGGTCATGTTTGCAAATACACGGCGCCCCTCTGGCACATGTGAGATTCCCGCCTTCACAATACCCTGAGCAGCCTTGCCGCCAATAGAGTCACCTAAATATTGGATTGTTCCATTTTTCGGCTTTAGAAGTCCGGATAAAGTTTTCAGCAGAGTACTTTTTCCAGCTCCGTTCGCACCAATAAGGGTAACAATTTCCCCCTCATTTACTTCTAAAGAAACACCTTTAAGCGCTTGTATATTCCCATAAAACACGTCAATTTGATCTACTTTAAGCATCTTTTGTAACCTCCTCACCTAAGTAAGCCTCGATGACTTTAGGATGATTACGAATTTCTTCTGGTGTTCCTGCCGCAATAAGCTGCCCATGGTCTAGAACATAAATTCTTTCACAAATACCCATAACTAAATTCATATCATGTTCAATCAATAAAATGGTCAAATCAAATTCATTACGGATAAAAGCAATTAACTCCATGAGCTCATGCGTTTCTTGCGGGTTCATCCCGGCGGCAGGCTCGTCAAGCAATAATAGCTTTGGACCCGCTGCTAAAGCTCTCGCAATTTCCAATCTCCTTTGCTGGCCATAAGGAAGATTTTTTGCCTTTTCATCCTTAAAATTTTCTAATTGAAAAATTTTAAGGAACTCAATTGACTTTTCCTCCATTTCTTTTTCCCCTGAAAAGTGAGAAGGAAGACGGAAAATCGAGCTTACGATTGAGTGCTTTGCTAATGAGTGGTAGGCTACCTTCACATTATCTAGAACAGAAAGCTCATTGAAAAGACGAATATTTTGGAAGGTACGGCTAATTCCTAGACGTGTTACCTTATATGGAGGCAACCCATTTAGACGTTTTCCTTCAAACAGAATGTCTCCTTCTGTTGGCACATAAACACCAGTCAGTAAGTTAAAGCTTGTTGTTTTTCCCGCACCATTCGGTCCAATTAACCCAACTAGCTCACCTTGGTTAATTTCCATGCTAAAACCTTGAACAGCTTTTAATCCGCCAAATTGAATGCCTGCTTCTTTAACCTGAAGTAATGGTGTATTGCCCATGCTAGTTACCTCCCTTCGCACTTTTCCACTTAAATAAATCAGTGATTTCACGTGTTCCCATTAAGCCTTGAGGACGATATAACATCACGATAACTAAGACAAGACTGTACATAATCATCCGAGTTTCCGGGTAATCCTGCAAGAAGGTGGACACTAATGTTAATAATATCGCTGAAATAACCGCTCCTGATAAGCTTCCAAGCCCGCCAAGTACAACAAATATTAAAATATCAAAGGATTTTAAGAATCCGAAGTTTGTTGGCTGAATAATATAGAAGTTATGAGAATACAAACCGCCCGCAATTCCGGCAAAGAAAGAGCCTAGGGCAAACGCGATAACCTTATAATAGGTCGTGTTGATCCCCATTGCATCCGCAGCAATTTCATTCTCACGAACAGAAATACACGCACGTCCATGTCTTGAATTTGTAAAGTTCATGATGACTAAAATCGTTACAAACAGACAGATGAACGTATACGTCCAGGTCGTTAAATGGGAAACCTGCATACCGGCAGCTCCACCAACATAATCAATATTCAGGAATACAATCCTGATTATTTCCGCAAAACCTAAAGTAGCTATCGCCAAATAGTCACCTTTTAAACGAAGGCTCGGAATCCCAACGATAAGTCCTGCTAATGCTGCCATAAGTCCGCCGGCTATTAAAGCAATTGGGAGTGGAAGATGAAGCTTCATCGTAAATATCGCTGAAATATAAGCACCAACTGCCAAAAACCCAGCATGTCCAATCGAAAATTGCCCTGTAATTCCAATAACTAAGTGCAGGCTGACTGCCAAGATGATGTTAATGCCTATAAAGATGAGTGTATTTGAATAAAACGGGTTTAAGATTCCAGCACTAATTAGAAATTGCGCAACTCCGTAGACGATGACCGATAAAATTAAAAATAGCCAAAATCCTTTTGCCTTTTTCATAGATTCTTTCACCTACACTTTCTCTCTAGCATTCTTACCGAAGATGCCCGATGGTCTAAATAATAGGATTAAAATGAGAATAATAAATGCTGCTGCATCTCTCCATAAAGAGAAACCCAAAGCGCTAACAACTGTTTCAACGACTCCAAGCACAAGTCCGCCTACCATCGCTCCCGGTATAATCCCGATTCCCCCTAGAACAGCGGCAACGAATGCTTTTAATCCAGGAATAATTCCCATTAGTGGTTCAATTTTTGTGTAATACACACCAAAAATAACACCTGCTGCTCCTGCCATCGCTGAACCAATAGCAAATGTTGCAGAAATCGTATTGTTTACATTAATCCCCATCAAACGTGCTGCGTCCATATCGTGTGATACTGCACGCATCGCCTTACCAATTTTTGTTTTATGAACAATGAATTGCAAAATTAGCATTAGAATAATAGAAACGGAGAGAATTAATAGAGATTGGCTGCTGATTTGAGCACCAAATACATTAAAGGATTTGTTAGCTAAAACATTTGGATAAGCTTCTGGCTGCGCACCTCGAATGTAGATAACTCCATATTCGATGAGAAGGGAAACCCCGATTGCCGTAATTAAAGCGGCTATTCGAGTTGCATTGCGGAGGCGCTTATAGGCAATTCTCTCAATGAGAACCCCAAAAATCGCACAAACCGTCATCGCGAGTAATAATGCTGGGAAAAATCCTAATCCCCAGCCAGCGATGGCATAGAATCCAATAAACGCACCGATCATAAAAACATCGCCATGCGCAAAGTTAATTAATTTAATAATTCCATAAACCATCGTATAACCTAATGCAATTAATGCATAAATACTGCCGAGTGAAATACCGTTAATTAATTGCTGTAACCATTCCATGAACTCTCACTCCTTTATTAGAAAAGCGTCAGCGCCTTGTCCCTTGAAGAAACGCAGACTAAAAGCGCCACGTCCTGTGGCAACGTCTGCAAGACCCGCATCCTGCGGGCCTCAAGCATAAGACAAGCCGACGGGAAGGTTGTAGTTTAACCTTCTTGGCGGATTGGCTTAGACCCAAGAGCCCCTAGGCGCTAAAGCTAGACAATTTAGAAAAGCATAGGCACCTTGACAGCTTTTCGACAAAATTTTCATCATTAGGAATGGAAAATGGGAGGATAGGATAATCCCCCCATTTCCTGTGGTTAATCTTAAGGATTAACTTTTGTTTTGAATTTTTGCTTACCATCTACATATTCTAGAACGGATGCTGATTTAATTAAGTGGTGATTTTCGTCAACTGTAATAGTACCAGTAATTAATGCTAAATCTTTTGTTGCAGCAAGAGCATCTTTAATTTTCTCTGAATCAGATGTAGTGCCAGCACGTTTCATTGCATCTACAAGAAGGTATACAGTGTCATAACCAAGTGCGTTAAAAGCATCTGGTGATTTGCCGCTATTTTTGTCTCCGTAAGCTTTAACAAACTTTTGAATCGTTGCGTCTGGGTCTTCAGCAGAGTAGTGGTTAATAATAAAAGTATTATTTAATGCATCTGCACCAGCTAATTCCACTAGCTTAGGAGAATCCCAGCCGTCAGCTCCCATTAATGGAACTGTAATGCCCATTTCTCTAGCTTGCTTAACAATTAGACCTACTTCTTCATAGTATCCAGGAATGAAAATAAATTCTGGATTAGAAGCCTTAATACGAGTTAATGTAGAACGGAAGTCTGTATCCTTAGCAACATATGATTCTTCTGAAACAATTGTACCGCCAGCTGCTTCAAAAGTTTCTTTAAATGAAGCGGCAAGTCCTTTTGCATAATCACTTGCATTGTCAGCAAAGATTGCTGCATTTTTTACTTTAGCATCGTTTAGAGCAAAGTTCGCTGCAACTGTTCCTTGGAATGGGTCGATAAAAGCAGTACGGAATACGAACTCATTTACAGATCCATCTTCACGTACTGTTACAGTTGGGCTTGTACCAGATGGTGAGATAAGAACAGTCTTATTATCGTTAGCAATTTGGGCTTGAGCTACTGTATTACCACTTGTAGCAGCACCGATGATTGCGGTAACTTTATCTTGGCTCGTTAATTTAATAGCAGCGTTTGTTGCTTCAGCTGCATCTGATTTATTATCAACTTTTACAAGTTCAATTTTCTTGCCATCTACACCGCCAGCCGCGTTGATTTCTTCAACCGCAAGCTCCACCCCAGAAGCAATTCCTGAGCCATAAGATGCAACACCACCTGAAAGTTCTAAGTTAGCTCCAATTTTTATTGTATCTCCGTCTTTAGAACTTGAACCGCCTGAACCTGCTTCTTTGCTGCCGCTACAGCCAGCAAGAATACCAGCCATTAATGTTGTAGCCATTAAGACTGATGTGATTTTTTTCTTGAAAACCATTTAGTTTTCCCCCTTTTTTCTATTCTGATTGTTCAATCAATTTGAAGCATAGAAAGGTCTTTTGAGCTAGATTAATTAGTTTAAAATAATCTATCTACAACCTCCT
>NZ_JBALOZ010000249.1:0-42925 GCF_036965125.1 Bacillus sp. JJ1503 | reverse complement strand
ATACTAAACATTGTTACGCTGCCAGCCATCCTAGCCGCCTTTATTTATCATTCCCTTACATCGGGTCTTAATGGATTCTTATTCAGCGGTCAAGGATTTCTAGTAGGGCTAGGATTATTGTTTATTCCTTTTTTAATGGGAGGAATTGGAGCTGGTGACGTAAAGCTGCTCGCTGCCATTGGTACATGGAAGGGAACGATGTTTGTTCTATATACAGGTATATACGGGGCAATTGTTGGAGGACTTATTGCAGTAGTTATTTTACTAAAAAGAAGGCAGCTTGGTTTTACAATTAAAAATATGTTGTTTTCATTAGTATTTTTGAGAGGGGTAAGAGGCTCTTTGGAACTTATAGGTGATAAGCATGGGGCTGTTTCAATACCTTATGCGATTCCAATTGCGCTAGGAGCTCTTTTTACCTTTTTAATGGAGACATACTCATGAAATCACAAAAAGGTCAATCGTTAGTTGAATTTGCACTTGTTGTTCCTGTACTTATATTGATACTGTGTGGAATAATCGATTTTGGACTAATTTTGCATGCGCATTTAAAAATAGATCATGCAGGAAGGGAAGCGGCTCGGGCAGCTAGTATAGGAAAAAATGAAGCTGAGATAAAAAGTATAGCAGAATACTATGGGTCGCCAATTGGCTTACAAAAAAGTAATGTTACTGTCCAACTAGATTCAAATAAAAAGGAAGCAAAAATCACAATACATGATTATCAAGTAACTTTTCTTACACCGGTTATAGGGAATATCGTTGGTCCATTAACATTAAAAGAAAATATCACTATTATGAGGATAGAATAACATGATGAGGTTATTAAGCAACTTAAAATTTCGAGATGAAAGTGGTGGTGTTGTAGTTTTAGTTGCTTTATTCATGGTGATACTACTCGGTTTGGCAGGAGTAGCAATAGATGGTGGAAGATTATATTTTGAAAAAAGCAAGCTACAAAAAGCATTGGATGCTGCAGTCCTTGCCGGAGCACACAAACTTGTATTAATAGATCAAAACGAAAGTAAGAAACAAGCAAAAATAGTAGCCAAAGATATTTCACAAGAAAATGGATATGAACTCTCAGATGCAGATATAAAGGATAAAGATGTAGTTCATAAATCACATATAAGAGTAGAGAAAACAGTAACTGTTCCTCTTACTTTTGCAAAAGTAATTGGGATTAATACGGCATCTGTATCGGCCTCTGCAAAAGCGAAGATTGCTGGTCCATTAATATCAGCAAGGGGTATAGCTCCGATTGCAATAGAAAAAAGTGCAGTTCCAACGAAAGCAATACTTACTTGTGGGGAAGAGGAAAATGAGGAAGAGGAAAAAAAATCAGGAAAAAAAAGCCCTGGAAATTGTGGCTTTATTAGAATAGATGGAAATGGGGCACCTATTGTAGAAGAGGGAATAAAAAACGGTAGTAAGAAAAAAGTTTCAGTAGGTGATGAAGTACATCCAGAACCAGGTGTGATGAATGGACCAATTGACAAGGCAGTTGAAACTGCAGTTGACTCTATAATTAACAGTGACAAAGACAAACCTCACTGTCAATCACCTTCTACCGCTGATAACTCCTGTAAACGAGTTATATATGTAGCCCTTATTGAAACATGGGCTGGAGTAAACGGTGCTAGTGATAAAGTTAAAATACTTGGTTTCGCCCCGTTTTGGGTAAAAGAATATGATAATAAAGGTAAAAATAAAAACATAGTAGGACAATTTATTGATGGGATAACTGCTGGGGAAGTAGGGGAACCTAGTGCTGGTTTTAATTATGGTTTATACGGAGTAAAGTTAGTTGAATAGTACGGAGAGGACAAACGGAGGGTTTTTATGAATACAAAAAAAATTTGGCTGTTTGCCATAGTGTTCGGACTTATAGCTGCTGGCATGTTGTATGTAATGGTCTCTGGAAGTCTAGCATCTTCTACTCAGCAGGCAAGTGTCGAGATTTTGGAAGAGGAAGAACCTGAAGAAAAGGAAGAGGTTGTCGTTGCTACTGAAGAAGAAAAAAGAAATGAGATGTTACCATTTTCAGAAGGAAATCGAGCAATTACAGTAGCTGTTTCAGATGCTCAAGGAGTAGCGGGTTTTATTACATCTGGTTCATTTGTTGATATTGTTGCGGTCATGTTAGTTCCTGATGAGTATAAAGATAAACAGCATGATGCGGCAACTCTGCTACTACAAAATGTTAAAGTTTTGGGGATAGGTCATGCTTCCGATGATGAAGAAACTATGAAGCGATATCAAATGGTAACATTTGAAGTAACTCCGAAGGAAGGACTAGTTTTAGGATTTGCCTCTAAATACGAGCTATATTTAATGCTTAGACAAGAAGGGGACAACAAGGTTGAATCTAATCCAGATGAAACACATATCCATGAAGATGACTTACATGTAGGGGTGTTTAGAAGATGACGAATATATACTCGATTTCTAGCCATGATGATGTGTCGTTTAAGCTTGATGAAGTAATCACATACCTGGGATATAAGGTGGATTGGGCTGAAAATGAATCCAAGCTATTGGACGATCTGTCACTAAACGAGAATCATATTGTTTTTTTACCAAAGTCAGCATCCTATGATGTTTATAGCTTGTGTGGAAAAATTTCAGACCGTTTCCCGTTTGTAACAAAAGTATTAGTTTTTCGTTTAGAAGAAGAGCTGGATATGAAGGAGGCCTTAAGAGCGGGTGCCGATGATGTTATTTTTCTTTCTTCTTCAATATCTAAAGTGAAGGAAGATATTAATCTAGCTGTTTCTAGAAACAAGAACATTCTTCACCAGCAAATTGAAACTGTAAAAAATGCTAGAGTCATAACTGTAGCAAGTACAAAGGGAGGAATAGGAAAAACGACAGTTGCTGTTAATCTCGCAGCCTCCTTTGGGAAAAAATTAGAGAAAGTGGCAGTTATTGATCTTGATTTACAATTTGGAGACGTTGCGATGTTTTTGGATGTGAAACCAAAAAGAACTATTTACGATTGGGTAAAAGAGGATAACGTTGGCACACAAATTAAGGATTTTATGACTCACTATAAGGATGGAATTTTCATTCTTTCTGCTCCTCAAAGACCTGAATTTGCAGAAGTAATAACAGGAAATAATATCAGCAAAGCAATAGAAGTATTAAGAAAACAATTTGATGTTGTGATTATTGATGCATCAAGCCATATGGATGAAAATGTGATTGTTGCTTTAGAGAACTCAGACGAGATTTTGGTTATGACTTGTGCAGACCTACCAACATTAAAAAACAGCAAAATGCTAATAGATACTTTAACTTCATTAGATCTTGATGAAAAAGTAAAGGTTGTTTTGAATCGGCAGATGAAGGTAAAGGGGATAACGATAAATACTGTTAATAAAGTAGTTGGCAGGGGAATTTTCACAGCACTTCCTGTAATGGAAAAGCTGATGATTACAGCAGTAAATGAAGGAAAGCCAGTCGTATACTCAAACCCCAGAACAAAAGTGGCAAAGAGAATTTTTCAAATGGCAGAAACACTTGTGAACCCTGAGAACAGTTCTGGTATCAATAAACAAAAGGTGAAACGTATGGTCCACGCAGGGGGGCATGCATAATGTCTTTATTAAATCGTTTGGGTGGAGATCACCTGGTAATACAAGAAAGGAAAGAGTTGGGGATTAGATCAGCAAGTACTATGAGAAATTTAAACGATTTTGAAATTCGTCTTCACAACTTTCTTGTCGATGAAATCAAGAAGCCTGTAAATGAAGGGGAAGAAATAGAGGTATTAATCGAAAAACTTGCTGATGAATTTTTCTTAAAAGAAGGGGAGCATCTAACGTTTGAGGAAAAGAAGCAAATCATGCATGATATCCCCCATGAACTAACTGGATATGGACCGATCTCCCCTCTTCTTGCGGATCCTCACGTTACAGAGGTAATGGTGAATGGGCCGAGCGATGTTTATATAGAAGTAAAAGGAAAAATTAAAAAAACAGCCGTACAGTTTCGGGATAATTTACACGTACTTCGAGTCATCGAAAAAATCGTGGCACCGCTTGGACGGCGAATTGATGAAAGTGTTCCATTAGTTGATGCAAGACTTCCAGACGGTTCCCGTGTCAATGCGATTATCCCGCCACTTGTACTCAATGGGCCAACATTGACCATTCGGAAATTTTCAGAGACACCATTTACCATTTACGATTTATTGCGAATGGGTACATTAAATGAAAATATGGCAGAATTTCTGAAAGCCGCAGTAGAGTCAAAGCTTAATATTTTCATTAGTGGCGGAACAGGTTCTGGGAAAACAAGTACATTAAACGTTCTTTCTTCTTTTATTCCGCGCGATGAAAGAATTGTGACTATCGAGGATGCGGCAGAATTAAAGCTTTCACAAGATCACGTCGTTTCATTAGAATCCAGGCCGCATAATATTGAGGGACAGGGTGAAGTTACGATTCGTGATCTTGTCCGAAATTCACTGCGTATGCGACCAGACCGAATAATTGTCGGAGAGGTTCGAAGTGCAGAGGCATTAGATATGCTTCAAGCCATGAACACTGGTCATGATGGAAGTCTGGGGACGGGTCACGCAAACTCGCCAAGGGATTTGTTAGCCAGACTTGAAACGATGGTATTAATGGCAGGGTTTGACTTACCCGTACGAGCAATTCGTGAACAAATAGCAGGTGCCCTCGATTTAATTGTTCAACAAGCAAGATTAAAAGATGGCTCAAGAAAAATCATCCGTATTACCGAAGTGTTAGGACTTGAAGGAGATACAATCGTTCTTCAGGATCTTTTCGTTTACAATGAACAGAAAAATATCGTTAGCGGCAGAATTGAAGGGAATTTCTCATCGACAGGAATTCGTCCACATTGTTCCGATCTGTTTGAGCTAGCAGGGCATAATATACAAAAACTCATTAAGGAGGAATGGGTATGAATCATTCCATCCATCTTCTCATTTTTGTTGCGTTTATTTTTTGCACTGTTTTCTTCAAGCTTATCCTATCCCTCATCTTTGAAAAGGAAAAATATGAAAAGCGATTAATAAAGTATGTGGGTGCTTTAAACCTGGATGAAAAGCACAAGAAGCAACACGCAAAACAAAGTCAAAAAAATTCCGTCATTAAATTAATGGCCAAAGGGATAGAAACAGCAATCAATCTGTCGAAACATGAAAATCTTCTTCTTCAATCAGGGGTAAAGCTTTCTCAAGGAGAATTATTCATTGGGAGAATAGTAACAGCCTTACTATGTATGACTATTGGATTCTTATATGAGATACACTTTTTATTTATCATTGTCGCTGGAGGACTGGGATTATACATACCTGTGTGGTATGTGAAGCAAAAACGGAAAAAGCGTCTGCAAAGATGTTCAGAACAACTTGGGCTGGCGCTCGGTACGATGGCAAATTCACTGCGGGCAGGCTTCAGCTTTATGCAGGCAATGAAAATGGTTGCGAAGGAAATTGAGGATCCACTTGGACCTGAATTTCTAAAGGCTTTGCAGGATATTAATTACGGAATCACTGTCGAGGAGGCATTTGATAGTTTATTGAAAAGGCTGCCCGATAAAGAGCTAGAAATTGTTCTGAATACATTAATTATTCAGCGTTCTAGCGGCGGTAACTTAGCCTTTCTGTTAGAAACAATGCAAGAGACAATCATTGACCGATCAAGAGTAAAGGATGAAGTGAAAGCATTAACTGCTCAAGGAAGGATGTCATCAGTCATTATCACACTTTTACCAATAGCACTTGCATTTTATATTAAGGTAGTAAATCCGGAATATTTTCAAATGCTATTTTCTCATCCATTAGGATGGGCTATGGTCATAATCGGTTCTATGAATATTCTTCTTGGGTGGATTTTTATTAAAAAAATTGTGCACATTGAGGTGTAAAATGTGATCACTTTATACTTTGTTCTATTTAGTTCACTATTTTTTATACTTGTCGTTGGGGCTAGTTTAAGCCTTTTATTTAAAAGGGAAATTGTGATACAAAGAAGAACAGCCCACTATTTAGGTATTGAAGAAGGGAGATTAAAGCTTCAAAAAAAGAAGAATCAAGGTGATAATAAAATCCGTTTACTACTGAAAAAGTTCAGTGATAAAGTAAAAGTTGTTATTGATCAAAAAATTCCTTCTTCAAGAAAAAAAGAATTAGAAAAAAGACTGCGGGAAGCTGGGTATCCCCTTAAATTGTCACCCATTGATTTTAGGTTTCTTCAGTTTTTAATTGGGAGTGTTTTGTTTTTTGTTATATATGTTTTATTAGGAAAAGCCGATGCGAATATTTTCTCAACCACTTTATTAGCGGGTGTTGTCGCGGCTTTAGGTATGTATTATCCTTCCTTTTATTTAAGCGTCATTATAAAAAAACGCAGGTTTAAGATTCAAAAAATGATGCCTGACTTTTTTGATATGGTTAACCTGTCAATTGAAGCAGGAATGGGACTAGATGCATCATTGATTAAGGTATGCAACCAAACAAAGGGACCTCTTTCAGAAGAGTTTCTGCAAACGATAGAAGATATGAAACTAGGTAAATCCAGAAGAGAAGCATTTGCAGATTTGAGAAGCAGAGTCCCTGTACCTCAATTTCAAAGTATCATCACTTCTTTAATCCAAGCGGACCTGTTAGGTGTTGGAATGGCAAAGATCCTACGTCAGCTTACAGAAAGAATCAGGGAGCAGCGAACACAATTAGCACGTGAACAAGCAATGAAAGCCCCAGTTAAAATGATCTTTCCAATGATG
This sequence comes from Bacillus sp. JJ1503, assembly GCF_036965125.1. Lineage (NCBI taxonomy): Bacteria > Bacillati > Bacillota > Bacilli > Caryophanales > Bacillaceae > Bacillus > Bacillus sp. JJ1503. The sequence goes on along the minus strand of NZ_JBALOZ010000249.1, from coordinate 36,166 downwards.
CTGTTCATATTTCCGGCGATTTTTATTGTTTTATTAGGGCCGTTGGTTATTTATTTTATTCAAAGCGGGTTATAAAGGGAAAGGCAGGTGTTTGCTATGATTCCACAAAAACATTGCAACCGGAACACACCCGCATTCACGTTTTTAGCCTATTTCACTTCTTCTTGATTTCGCGGAAAATAAACCTATCTCAGAGTCTTTAATAATGCTTAAAAAAGAGATTTATACAGTTTTTTTGCAGGTACTAAATGTACAAAATCACATCTAATCCAGGCTAGAAAAAAGAAAACTCATGGCGTGCCAGCGTACTATTTCAAAAAAACCTCTCCCATCGTCATTTGGTGGGAGAAGTTTTTTTGTCTAACCACTATTGACTTGAAAGTAAATACTTATCTAGATGATCTTGTTCTTTTTTTGTAAAGACTGTGGAAGAATCAACCCAATACTTATGCCCAACTCCTCATACATAAACATCTGCTAGCCCAGCTAGTTGGTTTGAAAAATATTCTGGAAATAAGAATAAAAATAATTGATTCCATGTAAGTACCCTTAATAAAATCACATCTAATCCAGGCTATGAAACAGAGTGAAACAAGAAAATTTGTCAGCGTGCCGGATATCGACTTAATTCCGATAAATATTATTAATAAAGACATCAAAAAATAAGTCATCATGAAAAAGGAGCGTATTTAATGAAAAAAAAATTGTTCATTACCATTCTTTTATTAATTCCATTATTCTCCTTTCAAATAATTACGGAAGCATCCACTAACAGTCGAGAAGCATATGAAAAAACAGGGCGTGTTATTTGGGAAGTAAACACAAAGGAAAAGTTAGTTGCCATTACTTTCGATGATGGGCCTCATCCTATTTTGACTCCACAAATACTTGATATATTGGCAAAACATGATGCTAAAGCCACCTTTTTTGTAGCTGGTAATAAAGTAGTCAGATTTCCTGATCTTTTAAAAAGAGAAGTGAAAGAGGGACATGAAATTGCTAATCATACTTTCCACCATATATATGGAAATATAACCCCGGAAAAACTATCATCCGAATTAGAAGAAACAGATAAAATAATTAAGCAATTCACTGGGTTAAAGTCTTCACTTTATCGACCTGTAGGAGGTTTTTATAATGATGTAATAATTAATACTGCTTTTATTTACGGTAAAACGGTCGTATTATGGTCATGGGATCAAGATTCCCGAGATTGGGCAAATCCTCCGGCAAATCGAATGTACAATTACATTAAAAAGGGAGTAAAGCCAGGTAATATCATTCTTTTTCATGATTGGCACGGTAGTGAATATACTCAAACCTGTTCTACAGTTAAAGCATTAGATGACATTTTGGATTATTTAGACAAGAACGGGTATAAAAGTGTAACTGTATCTGAATTGCTCTACCGTTCAACACAACTCATTCCAGAATCTTTCGAAATCTATCCTACAAAAAAAGATAAAAATTCTCAAATTGATTTAATGTTTTAAATGGTTAATCTCGCATAAAAGTATCTAGCTTAGCAGCCAAGTCGGAAGGTAAACTTGGAGTTGGCTCTAGAAAGAATAAAAGTGCTCCTATCTTTTGCTGAGAGCACTTTTTGTGTCTAGTATTTTTACAATTTCCTCAACAGCTAAATCAGTATCATCTGCTTCAATGTGATGAAACGCTCCTTCATAGTCGAGTTGTTTGTGGGCATACCGAGGATCGTAATAATCTTCTAACAAAATTTGAATGACTAACTTATAGTTTTGATTTCTAGCTGCCTCATTTAAAGCAGCTATGGTGTCTGAATTCTTTATTCGCTTATAAATATACGTTAACCGCTCCATTAGATTATCGTGAAACCACTGTTCATGTTGATAGGGCTTCACATACTCACGATAAATCCGCTCGATTCGTGATGATAATGACGCTTGAAGGTTAATATTAAACCCTTGATGTTTTTTGTTCAGCAATTCATCAGGCTGAACGACCTTACCGACCCGTTTACTTTCGGCTTCTACTAAGAAAAATGGAGAGTCCTTTATTTCCCTTAATGTTTGAAAGAGCAGGGAGTCAAAGGTTTTCTGATTATGGCCCTCGAATAAGCCAAATGATCCGAAGATGGAGCCGCGATGGCAGGCGGCTGCCTCTAAATCAATGACAGGCATGCCTTTTTCCTTTAACTTTTTCAGTACTTCAGTTTTTCCTACTCCTGTCATGCCGTGTATGGTTACTGCCCGAGGAGGAATTAGTCCAGGTGTTTCCTCTAATATATATTGCCGGTAGGCCCGATATCCCCCGACTAATCGAGGAATGGATATTCCTGCAAAGGATAGAAAGGTAGCAACCGATTTACTGCGCATTCCGCCTCTCCAGCAATAAACAACGGGTTGTTTCCCTTCGTCAATTAATGCTTTAATCTGTCCTAAAATAGAAGGGAGCTTTGGAGAAACGATCTCCATCGCCCGCCACTTTGCCGTATCTGACCCTTCCTGTTTATAAATAGTTCCGATCATCGCTCGTTCTTCATTCGTAAATAAAGGGACATTGACTGCACCAGGAATTTTGAAGTCGTCATATTCACCAGATGATCTCACATCAACTGGAACAGCATACTTTAATTCAAGAAGCTGAGCTACACTGATTTCTCTCATATTTGATTTCCTCCGAGTCTGCATCTATAAAAATATTTTATCCATTAATTTGCAAAATGAAAAGGCGTTGTTAAATATTGGCTCAGCAAATAAATAAAAGCAGCCTCTACCGGCTGCTTAAGCGATTACTTGTTTTTCCTCAAATTCCCAAGCTCTTCTGCCAAAGCCTGCATTTCGTTCGGACTGAAGCTGTTCTTTTTCATGACGAGATCATAAATATCCTTTAATTCCTCATACATTTCCTCGTCAAAATGGGAAGGCTTGATTGCTCCAAAGTTTAAAACCTTTAATTTTTCTTTAATTTTTTCAATCATGTATTCCACATTTTCTACTGATTTCTGTGCTAAGTCCACCCTAATTCCTCCTCAATAAGTATGCCTCTGCCTTAGTCTATCAAGTATTCCCATCTTTCCATGTTATGAAATAAAAGTCAACCATAATTGGAGCACTATAGAATATTTCAATGTAAGTGTTTTTCCGGTTCACTATCAAAAATGCTAACATAAGGTTCTTCAATGTTAGCGTTTATCCATTCCCCCTTAAAAATGCTAACATTGAGCTCTTCAATGTAAGTGTTTTTTTCGTTTCACTCCCAAAATGCTAACATGAAGTAGTTCTTCAATGATATATATAGTTGCACAACAACAAAATATGAAAGAAAATGTTGTCAAGGAGGATGTTACATAATGATTAACGTATTATTTGTTTGTTTAGGAAATATTTGCCGTTCGCCTATGGCGGAAGCAATGTTTCGTGATTTAGTAAAAAGGGAAGGGTTAGAACATACCATCCATGTTGATTCAGCGGGTACAGGCGATTGGCATATTGGTCAGCCGCCGCATGAAGGGACAAGAAAAATCTTAGAAAAATATAATATTCCTGCTGCGGGGCTGAAAGCGAGACAATTTCAGACGAATGATTTTCAAGATTTCAATTACATCATCGCGATGGATGCTTCTAATGTTCAAAACATTGAAAAGCTGAAAAGCCAGGAAACAGATGCCCGAGTCATAAAGTTGCTGGATTTAGTTCAAGAGGCAACAGATAAAAATGTTCCTGACCCATATTTTACGGGGAACTTTGAAGAGGTGTACGAGCTTATCGGAAAAGGCTGTGAACAATTGTTAAAAGAATTGCGTAAAGACCATAATATATAAGAAAGTGAGTGTGACTAGAATGGGGAAGTCGTTATTTTGGAAAGGCGTATTATACGGAGCGCTTGCAGGTGGTGCTTTAAGCCTGCTTGATCGGAGTACCCGAGAATCTGTTACAGCTAATTGTAAAAAAGCAACGAAAGAAGTTTCATACTATGTAAAAAATCCTGGACAAGCTATAAGTGAGATTAAGGACATGACCAATCAAATTCAATCAACGTTTGAACAGGTTAGCTCAGAGGTTTCTTTTATTATGGAAAAAGTGGATGAATTAAAGGAATCGACAACTGATGTAGTGGAGCTTATGGGAGATACAAAGCAAGCTTTTTTTGAAAAAGATGAGGTTGAGGAGAGTACTAAAATTGTGAATTAATACTCTTAAGAGGTGATGGGATGGGACGAGCCTTTTCGAATTTGTTTTCGCAAATAAAGAAAAGAGTGATGGTAGATGATTTATTTGGGCTCTCGGCACAATTAGCCTACTTCTTCCTATTATCTCTATTTCCTTTACTTCTTTTCTTAGTATCGCTGCTTCCTTATTTGCCAATTACCCAAGAAGATATTCTTGCAGTTATTCGTGATTTTGCGCCAAAGGATAGTATGCAACTAATCGAAACTAACATTAGTGCGCTTTCGAAAAAAAACGGGGGGCTGCTTTCCTTTGGAATTATTGCAACGATTTGGTCAGCATCCAATGGGATCAATGCGATCGTTCGTGCTTTTAATAAAGCCTACGAAGTTAAAGAAACCCGCCATTTTCTTGTAGCAAGAGGGATGGCTATTCTTTTTACTTTTGCCATGCTGTTTGTCTTTGTTATTGCTTTATTGCTTCCGGTTTTCGGGAAAATTATTGGTGTTTATTTATTTGCTAAATTTGGCTTATCCGATGAGTTTATGACCATTTGGAATACGCTACGCTGGCTTGTGAGTTCAATCATCCTCTTCATTGTTTTTACTGGCTTATACTGGATTGCACCAAATACAAAGCTAAAATGTATTACAGTTATACCAGGTGCCATTTTTGCAACGGTGGGATGGGAGCTGTCTTCCTTGGCTTTTTCCTATTATGTGAGCAATTTTGGTAATTACTCAGCCACTTATGGGAGTATCGGTGCCATTATTGTCCTGATGATCTGGTTTTACTTAACTGGAATCATCATTATTCTAGGTGGAGAAATCAATGCTGTATACAGTAAATACAAAAAGGAAGATTGCTAATAGTTTCCTTTAATAAATTTTGGGTAACTTCAAAGAATAAGACAGGGGAAATAATATTGGTCTTTAAAAAGGAGGCTTATATTTATGTCTAAGAAATCGAAGAAGGACGGCGGAACAAAGCAAAAAGGTAAGAACAAACCAAAACAGAAAACTTCAGGTTCAGCTAACGGACAAAATGGATATCATTAAGAAAAAAAATCCCGGGGGCGCCCGGGATCTTTCATTTCTATGACTTCAACAGCCTTAAGCTATTTAAGATAACCAAAATCGTGCTTCCTTCATGGGCGATGACACCAAAAGGTAAATCAACAAATTGCAGGAAGTTGGACGCGATTAACAGCATGATGACTGTTATTGAGAAAATAACATTTTGCTTAATGATTCCATTCATTTTTCTTGAAAGCTTGATGGCTTCTGCAATGCGGGGAAGATCATTTTTCATCAGGACGACATCCGCTGTTTCCAGCGCCACATCTGTCCCTTCACCCATCGCAATTCCGATATTAGCTGTTGCCAATGCGGGTGCATCGTTTATTCCGTCTCCAACCATCCCAACTGTTCCGTATGTTTCTTGGAGTTTTTTTAGATGCTCGACCTTATTTTCCGGCAAGCATTCAGCTATATAATCATGAACATGGGAATCCTTCGCGATAGCCATTCCCGTGTTTTTGCTATCACCTGTAAGCATAATTGTGTAGATGCCCTGGTTTTTTAATTGATCGATCGCCATTCTAGTTTCTTCGCGGACTACATCCTGCAGAGCAATAATGGCTGCAATAACGCCTTCTTTTTGTACGAAAACAACCGTTTTCCCCTCACTGGCCATTTTCCCTGCGGCCCCATTACTAAAGCTTTGTGCCCCATCAATTCCAACAAAAGCGGCTTTCCCAATTTTCCATTCTTCCCCGTCAATATTGGCTTTTACTCCCCAGCCGGTAACATCCTCAATACTCTCCGGACTGATAAGGGATTCAGATAAATGACCCTTTGCATATTTCACTATGGCATTAGCCAATGGATGTGTTGAGTGACTTTCAATAGAAGCAGCTTTAATTAAAATTTCTTCCTTGGAAAGCCCTTCAGCTACAACCACATCTGTCACTTCTGGTTTTCCCTTTGTAAGGGTGCCTGTTTTGTCAAACGCAATGGCTTTTACATGACTTAAATTTTCTAAATGAACGCCGCCTTTAAAAAGAATTCCGTGTCTCGCCCCATTTGAAATGGCTGACAGGGTGGCAGGCATAATAGAAGCAACAAGGGCACATGGTGAAGCAACAACAAGTAAAATCATGGCCCGATAAAAGCTTTCTGTCCAGCTCCATCCTAAAAGGAAATGGGGGACAAACATCATCAGAACAACAACGGCTAATACAATTTTTACATAAGTGCCTTCAAAACGTTCAATGAACAGCTGAGAAGGAGATTTTTCACTTTGAGCAGATTGTACAAGCTGAATGATCTTTTGAAAAAGAGTGTCACTGTTTGGTTTTGTAATTTCCACGGTAATCGAACCATTTAAATTAACTGTGCCAGCAAAGACGGCATCTTCATTTCCTTTCGTAACAGGAATTGACTCACCAGTAATTGCTGATTCATCGATAGTAGATTGGCCTTTTATAATTTTTCCATCGGAAGGAACACGTTCTCCTGGCTTAACAAGAATTTGATCGCCAATACGCAATTGCGATACATGGATTTTTTCCTCTATGCCACGATTAACCCGCAAAGCTTCCTCAGGCTGAATCTCCATTAATGCGGAAATCTCCTTATGGCTTTTGTTCATTGTATACGTTTCAAGAGCACCGCTTACTGCAAAAATAAAGATAAGAATGGCACCCTCCGTCCAATAGCCAATAATAGCCGACCCGATCGCCGCAAAAACCATTAGCATTTCCACATTCAGCTCTTTATTTGCAATGGTTTCTTCGATTCCCTCTTTTGCTTTTGCAAACCCGCCGATAATAAAAGCGAGGATGTATGCTGCAACTGATGGGGCTGCGAGCTCATTTCGATCCAATATCCATCCAGCAGCAATGAGTACACCGCTAAAAAGAGCAGCCATTAATTCAGCATGTGGTTTTATTTTTTCTATAAGGCTTTCATTTTTGCTAACCGGACTTTCTAGTAGTGCTTTCACTTCAGTACTCATTTTTTTCCTCCCCTTAATGATATTATTTTTCAATTGGGCGCTTCTAATTGAGAAAAATAATCAACATCAATACCCCTATAAAACAACGAAAGCTGCCGCCTCAAAGGCGACAGCACAAAACTTAAATTGTAGTGTAATGTTGTTTTCTAGTGTTATTCATAGTTTACTATATAGGGTATGAAATGGGAAGGAATATGTTCCTTTTTTTATAATAATTATTAATTTATTATTATTTTACTTACTGAGAATAAGATTCCTTCTCAGAGGCCACTTGTTTTTGCCCAAAAATGACGACCGTTAAGAATATGAGGAACAGCATCATGCTTATAATATGAAAGAAGCTGAAAGACTTAAAATGCTGGATGAAAACTCCGCCAAGAAATGGTCCCGCCAAGCTTCCGATGCTAAATGCTACACCGCAAAGTAAATTTCCTGTTGGCAGCATATTTTTCGGTGTTAAATCAGCCATGTAACTGATCCCTAAGGAAAAAGTGGAGCCGACAACCATCCCAGCAATGAATAAGCAAATCGTTAATCCAATCATCATCTCTTCTAGAAAACTAGCCGTCATAAAGCTTAAACATCCAGTAAAAAGGATAATCATTAATATATTTCTTCTGCCATACTTGTCGCTTAATAATCCAAGCGGCAATTGAAATACGATAGCGCCAATCGCAAATGCTGTTAAGAGCATGGAAACATTCGTAACCTCAAGTCCAATTCTCAGCCCATAAACAGGAAAGCTTCCATTTATAGATGATTCAAGAAATCCATAACCAAATGCAGGGAGAAAGGCAACCCAGCCGTATTTGATTGCTTTATTAAATCTCTTCATTGTTTCTTTAAACGAATTTACTTCAATCGTTTGCTCTGGGAAATCGTTTTTTAAGATAAATAAAAATACCCATGCAATGAGGCAAAGTATTGATGAAACAATAAAAGGAAGAGCTTCATTAATATTAATCAATGGTGCCATCATAGGACCTACCGCGAAGCCCGCTCCAAAAAACAAGCCATATAAGGAAATATTGCGGCCTCTTTTATGCTCTGGTGAAAAAGAAGTGATCCATGTCTGTGTTCCGAAATGCAAAGCATGGTCGCCAATTCCAATCATTAGACGAAGGAAAAACCAGAACCAAAAGGATTTCCAAACAGGGAATAGCATGAGAGAAACAATAACAATCAATCCGCCATAAAGAATGACTGGTTTATACCCATACCTTCTTAACGGGTATTCCATAAAAGGGGACACAAGTAAAATTCCGATGTACAGCCCAGTTGCATTTAATCCGTTTAAGCTCGAAGAAACTCCTTCATTTTCAAAGATAATGGCTATTAACGGAAGCAGCATACCTTGGCTAAAACCCGAGATTGCAACAATACTAACTAAAATCCAAAAACGCATATTTTCTTTTTTCATTTTTTCAAAACCTCAACTTTTGGACAGAAATTCCTGCATAAAATTAATAAATAAAGACTCAATAATGATGGTATATGCAATCAGAGTTCTTGGCAATAAAAATCATTTTTTTCATTCTTTTGGGAAAGATATGGTGACGCGCTTTTTGTTTTCGGGAAAGTCAGCCTATAGATTTTCAATATATCGGTCGGTATCCAGATATATCGGTTAGTTTGATGATTATATCGGTCAGAAACCTAAATATATCGGTCGGTGCCAAATAATTAGGTCAGTTTACATTCTTATTTGAAGGGATGAGTTATAAGAATGAACAAAATTTTTTCCGCACTTGTATTTATCGGTGTGCCTCTATCTGTCATTGGTACACTTATGCATTGGTCCAGTATTTTAATGTTTATTATTTATTGCGTGACGATTATTGCTCTTGCAAGCTTTATGGGGAGGGCTACTGAGAGCCTTGCGATTGTTGCAGGTCCGAGAATAGGAGGCTTGCTGAATGCCACGTTTGGAAATGCTGTTGAATTAATTATCTCGATATTTGCTCTTAGGGAGGGCTTAGTTGGAGTAGTGCTTGCTTCCTTAACAGGATCAGTGCTTGGAAACCTTCTTTTAGTCGCTGGTTTATCATTTTTTATAGGGGGCTTAAAATATAAACGTCAGACCTTCAATGTGTATGATGCAAGACATAATTCAGGATTGCTTATGTTTGGAGTGATTGTGGCATTTGTCATCCCAGAAATATTTTCAATGACGATGTCAGAGAGCGATACACTTAATTTCAGTGTAGGTATTTCGATTATATTAATTGTTTTATATTTAGCAGCATTATTTTTCAAGCTAGTTACCCATCGCGGTGTTTATCAGACAGAAAATGTGAATGAAGATAGACATGGCGAGGAAGAGCCTGAGTGGGGAAAGGGAAAAGCGCTGCTTATTCTTGCTCTTGCAACCATTGCTGTTGCCTATGTATCTGAAAATTTAGTACACACATTTCAGGCAGTCGGTGAAACCTTTGGCTGGACAGAATTATTTATTGGGGTTGTGATTGTTGCTATAGTAGGGAATGCTGCAGAGCATGCTTCAGCTATTATTATGGCTTACAAAAATAAAATGGATATTGCTGTTGAGATAGCTGTAGGGTCAACCTTACAAGTGGCGATGTTCGTTGCACCATTGCTTGTATTAATTTCTTTAATGTTCCCAGTATCGATGCCGTTAGTTTTTTCGATGCCAGAGCTAATTACAATGGTGACCTCTGCACTCCTCATGATCATTATTTCAAATGATGGGGAAACCAATTGGTTTGAAGGAGCTACTTTACTTGCAGCCTATTTAATAATGGGGATAGGGTTTTATTTATTATAGGAAAACATAAAAACGACTCTGAAATGACTCCAGAGTCGTTTTAAAGTTCAATTATTTTTCGCAAAAGGATGTAAATCTACTCGCTTTTTAGGAATTTACCACCAGCCTTTATATTGTTACTGGACCATAAAACCTTTATTTTGGAATGATGAAACTTTAATAAACTGTCATCCTCCTTTTTAGTAGCGAATCGACTTAGCGGCCCTCCTTTTATTTGAAAGTAAGTTTATTATACATCGGATTTTGATACTTGTAAATATTCAGATTATTAAATCGATATTACGAATTTGTTTTTTGTATTGCAATCACTCATGGGGGTTCTGATAAAAATTTTTTTTCAAAATGGATAATATACTTGAACTCCGAAAAAACTATAAACAAACGAAAGAGATAGTGAGTTGAAAGGAGTCTCACCATGAAAAAATACATGTCAATCTTTATCATAGGTCTAATATTTATGCTATCTTTTCAGAACGAAGCCGCGGGTTTAATGGATGAGAAAAAAACGAATCAACCCCAAAAAATAATAGCAATTCCAAACTCTGTTTTGACCATCACAAAGGAAAATACGTATCCAAACCCGGCACAGCATATGCCCAAACTGGAGCCAAGTGAATTAACACAAAGTTTAATTGAAACGTCTAAAGTTAAAATTGAAAATCCAGATTTAATCCGGATGTTAAATGAGACGACTGTTAATAGCACCCCATTTGCAATCGGGTATCGGGCGATCATATACCTTGGACAATGGCCGTTAAATTATGAGTCATCCGAAACTTCCCCGAATTGGGAGTATCAAAAGATTAACACCAATTACTTCGATAACCGGGGGGGAATTGCGCCCTATCAGATTCACTACGTTCAAGAAGCTCAGAAAGTGGTCAGAGGCGGCCTAACTGCAAAGGTACCAAGCACAGAAGATGTCAAAAAAATGATGCTCTTAAAGGCAATGGATAAATCTGGCCTGCCACTTTCCTTTGAAACAATAATCGGAGCTGGAACAAAAAAGGATCATAAATACAATATCCCGCCAAAAAGATTGGGCTATCTATACGGCTACGCCCCAGCAATTAACGAAAAAGGAAAGGTCACTTACGGGGAAGTCTATTTAATGCTAAAAGGAAATAAGAAAATGATTATTATTAAAAATGTAACATCCCAAGGAGTCGGTGCATGGATTCCAATTCAGGATCACATGTCCTTCGGATTTGTAGCATCAGAGCGGCCGAGATAAAAAAGTGTAATTGAAAACCTGCAGGGGATGGATGCATTTGGCAAATTCCCTGCAGGTTTCCTTGTGTTATTATAGAGTCTTGAAGTGTTATATGGCGCCCATCGATTCGGAAACTTTTAGTCGAAGGTCGTTAAGAGGGGGTCATAACGCCCTTCGATATGGAAACCCATGGTTGAAGGTCGTTAAGAGAGGCTTAAAACGCCCTTCGATACAGAAAACCATGGTCTAAGGTCGTTAAGAAGGGTCCACAACTCCCTTTGATACGGAAAACTATGGTCGAAGGTCGTTAAGAGGGTGTCATAACGCCTTTCGATTCGGAAACCTCTGGTCGAAGGTCCTTAAAAGAGGTTCATAACGTCCTTCGATACAGAAACCCATAGTCGAATGGCGATATGAGCCCTTCAAGCCCCACATTGCCGACCTGATCCCTACTAAAGCCGAGACAACTGACTAGTCAAATTCGTAAAATTAATATCCTTGTAGTAACTATTTTTTACCAGTACATTAGGTCCTAGGCAGCGTACTTCAGGACAGTGGCAATTTAATGATCGGGCTAAATCGGTATCAAGCCATTTGTCGAAAATGTCCGAGAGTTGATCAGTTTGGACATTCCCCAGTGCCGGAGTATCACCAAAATCCGTCACAATGACATCTCCCGTAAAAATATTAATGTTCAATCGGGAACGGCCATCTGGATCATTTCGAACTGTAACATTTTTCGCAGCATATAAGCGTGTCAACAACTCCAAATCCTTTTCATTGCCACTGCAAGCGTAAAAAGGCAAGGTACCAAACAACATCCAAGTATTTTCATCTCGAATGTCCAATAAATGATGAATCGCGGAACGAATCTCATCTAAAGTCAGCGTTTCTAAATTGGATGCAAAATCAGATGGATACATTGGATGAATTTCATGGCGCTGGCATTTCATATCCTCCACAATTTGCTTGTGAATTTTCTCGAGGTAAGGCAGGGTCCGCTTGTTTAACATCGTTTCGGCTGAAACCATAACACCAGCTTTAACTAATTCCTGACTATTTTCAATCATGCGTATAAAAAGCTTCTGTCTTTGCTCGTAAGTTGGCTTCCGTTCCATCATGGCAAAGCCACCTTCAATAAATTCTTCCTCCGTACCCCAATTGTGCGAAATATGTAGGACATCTAAGTAGGGGATGATTTCCTCATATCTAGCTAATTCCAGCGTTAAATTGGAGTTGATTTGCGTTTTGACCCCACGATTATGTGCGTATCGAAGTAAGGGGACTACATATTCCTCCACGGATTTCCTCGACAGCATTGGTTCTCCGCCTGTAATGCTTAGAGCCCTCAAATGTGGAACCTCTTCAAGCCTTCTAAGTAATATATCAACGGGAAGTCCTTCAGGATCCTTTGGCTGTAAAGTATATCCAACTGCACAATGCTCACAGCGCATATTACATAAAACTGTTGTTGTAAATTCAATATTGGAAAGAGTAAGCTTTCCAAACTCATCCATATCCCGATAGGCTTCCCATTGATCGTTTGCAGGTTTTACCTGCAGCATATTTTTAATCATTTTGCTCTCCTTTAAAATAAAATCCATTATCATTCTAAAATAAAATGCTCTTATGTCAAAGATAAGCTTACAACTTATAAGAAATGCCTAAAAGAGTAGATTCGTTTTTTTATAAAAATAAATTGACGGAATGCCTAGGACAGTTTATTATATACCATATTAACGACTATTTAACGACAATTAAAAATAGTCGAAAAATTGGTTTTGTTTGGAAAAACGATAAAAAAGGGAGATGACGTTTGGTCTTGCCATTATTCCGCTATTGGTAATGATTGTGGTCATGGCAATAGCGGTAGTTGTATTAGAACAAGGGCCGCATATTCCGCTTATTGTGGGAACCTCAACTGCTGCTATTGTAGCATGGCGTGTAGGATTCAAATGGGATGAAATTGAAGAGATGATGTATAAGGGGATACGTCTAGCTCTTCCTGCAGTCATTATTATTATGCTAGTAGGTTTAACGATTGGTGCTTGGATAGGCGGCGGAATCGTTGCGACTATGATTTATTATGGGTTAAAAATTATTACACCATCTCTATTTCTTGTAGCTATCTGTGTTATTTGCTGTATCGTTTCATTGGCAATTGGAAGCTCCTGGTCCACAATGGGTACGATTGGGGTTGCGGGAATGGGAATTGGCTTAAGTATGGGAATTCCTGCTCCAATGATTGCGGGTGCAATCATTTCTGGCGCTTATTTCGGAGATAAAATGTCACCGCTTTCAGACACGACTAACTTAGCGGCAGGTTTAACTGACACGGATTTATTTGTCCATATTAAACATATGCTTTACACAACGATCCCAGGGATCACGATTGCTTTAATCGTTTATGCTATTATGGGAAGAAAATTTGCGGCTGGAGCCATGGATGCACAAAGCATTGATCAAACGATTCAGGTTCTTCAGGACAGTTTTGTTATTTCTCCATTCCTATTAATAGTTCCTGTTCTCGTTATTGTTCTCGTTGCTAAAAAAGTTCCAGCCATACCGGCTCTTATTATTGGTATCTTGCTAGGTTTCCTAGCTCAGATTTTTGTACAAGGCGGAAATGTTGCCGATGCGGTCGCTGCTTTACAAAGCGGATTCCTCATTGACACTGGCAATGAAATGGTTGACAATCTCTTTAACCGAGGCGGTTTAGATGAAATGATGTATACTGTTTCAATGACAATTGTGGCGATGACATTTGGAGGAATTTTAGAAAATACAGGTATGCTTCAAGCGATTGTGAACCAATTATTAAAGCTTGCAAAATCTGCAAAGAGCTTAGTAGCTTCAACAGTTGTATCATGTTTTGCAACAAATGTTTCTTGTTCAGAGCAGTATATTTCAATCGTTATCCCATCTCGCATGTTTGCAAAAGCTTATCGTGATAAAGGCTTGCATTCTAAAAACTTATCCCGTGCACTGGAGGATGGGGGAACGCTAACCTCTGTGTTTGTTCCATGGAATACTTGCGGTGTATTCATCCTTGCAACACTTGGTGTTCATACATTTGAATATGCTCCATACGCAATCTTAAACTTTGTTGTTCCAATTCTCTCAATCATCTTTGCATATACTGGTTTCTCTATTGTAAAGCTAACTGATAAGGAAAAGCTTGAGCAGCAGAAAAAAGATGAACTAGTAATGAAGGCGTAACATAAAAAAGGAAGGTTCCTTAACAGAACTTTCCTTTTTTCCTTAAAAATAAATCGGGATATTCAGTTTATATAGAGCTCGCGGACGGCCCTGTTGATAGGTCATCTCCTCACCGACAATCTGAATGTACCCATGGTCAGTTAGCTTTTTTATCATTCTTTCAGCTGTACGCCTAGTGACTTGAAGAAAATCTGCCAGATCAGCTGAAGTAAACTGATGAATGTCCTTGGAAAACTTAATGATTTTTGAGAGGTTGGCAGGGCTTAATTTTGCTTTTTGTGCGATAAGGTATAAATCAGGGTGATCATTTACGAGTTTTTGCTGTTTATGCAATTGTGGGAAAGGGCCAAGAAGATCCTTTTTTTCTGTTAAAATAAAACAACAGTTGCTATTCTCATTTTTCTCGGCAAAACCTAAAGCAATTAGGGCATTTTTTTCAGCTTCCTTCATGGTCGCACCATAGCCAAAGCCAATGGCATTACCATCCGTTTTAGAAAATAATTGATTGAGGTCTTCATGTCTCATCGACTCTATGTCTCCTCTAGTGCTGTACAAGACAAACTGAGAATCATTTAATTGCTGAACAGTTGCATAAATCTCGTGTGCAAATGTATCAAGATTTTTCCGTTGTTGTTCATTTAGTGAATCAACGGATATATAGCCGACAGCCACTTGTGAAGCTTGGCTTTTCACATACTCAGCCTTTGCCTTCGCATCCTGTAGACCGCGAATCAAGGCAGTCTTTGGATCAGCCATCCGATTGGCAGGAACGCCTTGAAGGATTAATTGGTTATAAACAACATGTACACTTGTAATCGCTAAATCAATTTCCCCTTGCTTCCACAATAAGTGATGAAAGGAAACAAGCTGTTCAAAGTCATACGGTTCTTGCAGTAAAATATCCTCATAATCTCTAACATGCAAGGGGCTTGTCTTAATATCAACTGCATCCAGGACGTTGGAAACAATGGAAGCATCAAATAAATCAATTGAAATTCGATCCAATGAAATCTTCTTATGGTATAATGCAGCAAGCAGCGTTGAGGCGACCGTCATTTCATCCTGTGCTAAATAGAGGATAGGGATCGGCAATTGTTCATGATACTTTTGGGAAAATAAATAGGGCAATGTACCGGATAGGAAGACAACGTCACATGGCTTAATTTGTTTAATTAAGTACTCAGCTTCCTGTGGCTGTTTATAAATATACCCCTCTAATTCAATATTTGGGACTTGTTCCGAAACAGATTGAATCTGTTCGAAAAATTCAGCTGAACCTATGACAGCGATTTTTGTTTGCATGTTTCACCTCTTGAAGGGGGATTTTATTTTTTATAATTAACGACTGTTTAACGACAACTATAACAAATTATTTGAAAATTTTAAACGAAAAAGGAGAAAAATTTTATGAAAATAACCGCTATCCATCTTTATGCTATTCATTTACCGCTGCATGTACCCTTTGTTGTCAGCTATCACACTTACAATGATATGCCTTCTGTTATTGTTAAAATTGAAACAGACGAAGGAATTGTTGGATACGGGGAAGGTGTAGCAGATGAGCACGTGACTGGGGAATCGTTAGAGGGTGTTTACACCATTATTAAAAATACACTTGCACCTGTTCTTATTGGCCAAAACCCAATGGAAATCGAAAAAATTCACGACATAATGAATAAATCGATATACGGAGCTCCAACGGCTAAAGCAGCTATTGATATTGCTTGCTTTGATATTATGGGCAAAAAAATACAGCAGCCGGTTTATCAGCTGATTGGCGGACGTTATCATGATGAGTTCCCAATTACACATGTGTTAAGCATTGCCGAACCTGAACATATGGCAAGTGAAGCTGCATCCATGCTTGAGCAAGGCTATCGTTCTTTTAAAATGAAGGTGGGCACAGATGTCAGGAAGGATGTTGAGCGTATTCAAGCTGTCCGTGAGAAGGTTGGGGATGATATCGCCATTCGAGTCGATGTGAACCAAGGCTGGAGAAATAGTGCCAACACTCTTGTCGCATTAAATCAATTGCGCGATTGCCATTTAGATTGGGTAGAACAGCCGGTTGTGGCTGATGATATAGATGGGATGGTTGAAATAAACGCGAAAACAACAGTTGCTCTCATGATTGATGAAGGCTTAAAGGGACAGCGAGAAATGCTCGAGATCATCCAAAAGCGTGCAGCCCACAAAGTCAATATTAAATTGATGAAGTGCGGCGGCATTTATCCCGCGGTCAAACTTGCACACCAGGCAGAGTTAGCTGGAATTGAGTGCCAGATTGGATCTATGGTCGAATCATCTGTCGGCTCTGCTGCAGGCTTCCATGTTGCTTTTTCTAAAAAAGTCATCACAAGTGTTGAGCTTACAGGGCCATTAAAATTTTCAAAGGATATCGGCAATCTTCATTACGATGTTCCATTTATCCGCTTAACTGAGAAACCGGGGTTAGGTGTAGATATAAATGAAGAAGTATTGAATGAATTAACCGTCTTACAGGATGTTGTTCGCTAGGAGTGGTGTTTAGGTGATGCATATATATGAAGGAACGTTAATTAAGGAAGGCCAAAAGATCCCCTTTGTTGTCCAGCCTTTAACGATGGCGGATGTAGCAAGGATTTTGAATGTACAGGATCAAGTCATTTCACATCTAAATGGGAAAAATACTCTTCAGCCACTGACGGAAGAAGAGTTTCGATATATTTTAGAGGGCAATGGAATGATGATTGGGGCATTTGTTGATGGAGAACTAATTGCTTTTCGAGCTTTATTAGTTCCTGTTATGGATGAAGAGCACTTAGGGATAGATATTGGCCTTAGTGAATCTGAGCTGCCAAAAGTTATTTATCAGGAAATCTCAAATGTCCTACCTGATTATCGCGGGAATCAGCTGCAAAAAACGTTGGCTGGGCTGATTATGAAGGAATTATCTAAGGATGATCATGGCTATCGATATGTTTGCTGTACCGTGGCTCCATTCAATATTCCAAGCTTAAAGGATAAATTCTCACAAGGCATGCGGATAGCTTCATTGAAGGAGAAATACGGCGGCAGCCTGCGTTATATTTTTGTGAAGGATTTAGTGGAGATTATTGAGCCTGATTGGAGCGAGAGCTTGTTTATTCCAATGGGGGATACGCAAGCACAACAAATAAAGCTTTCTGAAGGCTGGAGAGGAACTCGGATGGAAGTGCGGAATGGGGAGCTTTCGGTGGAGTATCGTCGGGCTAAATGAGGGTGAGTGTGTTTTATACGCCCATCGTGAAGAATAAATGGTGTAGAAGGTAGTTAAGAAGGTTTTAAAACGCCCATCGTAAGGAAAAATGTAGTCAAATGTAGTTAAGAGGGCTTTATAACGCCCTTCATGAAGAAAAAATGCAGTCGAAAGTAGTTAAGAGAGCTTTATAACGCCCTTCGTGAAGAAAAAATGCATTGGAATGTAGTTAAGAAGGGTTTATAACGCTCTTCGTGAAGAAAAAATGCAGTGGAAAGTAGTTAAGAGAGCTTTATAACTCCCTTCGTGAAGAAACAATGCAATCGAATGTAGTTAAGAAGGCTTTATAACGCCCATCGTGAATGAAAAACGCAGTTGAAGGTAGTTAAGAAGGGTTTAAAACGCTCTTCGTGAAGAAAAAATGCAGTCGAAGGTAGTTAAGAAGGGTTTTTAACTCCCTTCGTAAAGAAAAATGTAGTCGAAGGTAGTTAAGGATGAACGTCTTTCATGTATCCAAACGAAAGAGGTCAAATTTTATTTAACCAAACAATTGATCATAATATAAATATTCAATTTGCGAAAAGAGGAGTTTTTCGGTAGTATGTTATCGTTACGAAAGGAGAGAACATTTTGGGAAGTCCGATACAAGATAAAAACAACCAAGTAGTATTTTTAAAACAGCGGTTAAATATGTTTCTTGACGTTCTAGATGCTATTGAGCCAGAAGAAGCAGATATTGATGATATCGACCGTCTGATAGAAATCATTGACGACATTGAATCGAAATGCCGCGAATTCAATAATCGTGATTAAAAAAGAGCCTTAGTGGCTCTTTTTATTTTGGAATCCATTTAGTATGGTCACCTTTTCCTCAATCAGAATGAGTGCTTTATCTTTAATTACCTCCATTTTAGGAGTATAATATAGAAGGCAATTATTATTATTTTTAAAAAATATATATGCGCTCTAAGGGGAAGGGGAACGAGGATGAATATCGAAAAGTTTCAAGAGAGTATGTATCAGCTAATTGTTGAAACATCAACAAGGCTTCCAAAAGACGTACGTCGTGCAATTCAGGCTGCGAAGGAAAATGAAAGTGCTGGAACTAGATCAGCTATGAGTTTAGCGACTATCACGAATAATATTAAAATGGCTGATGATAATGTTTCACCAATCTGTCAGGATACAGGTCTTCCAACCTTTAAAATTAAAACGCCTGTTGGTGCAAACCAGCTTGAAATGAAAGAAGCAATTAGAAATGCGATTGTACAAGCTACGAAGGATGGAAAGCTTCGTCCGAATTCAGTTGACTCGCTAACAGGGGATAATAGCGGGGACAACCTAGGATTAGGTGTTCCAGTTATTAAATTTGATCAATGGGAAAATGATTATATCGATGCCCGCCTTATTTTAAAAGGGGGCGGCTGTGAAAATAAAAATATTCAATACAGCTTGCCTTGTGAGCTTGAAGGACTTGGTCGTGCAGGCCGTGATCTCGATGGCATTCGTAAATGTATCATGCATTCGGTTTACCAAGCACAAGGACAAGGGTGTAGCGCTGGCTTTATCGGCGTTGGTATTGGCGGAGATCGTTCTTCAGGATATGATCTTGCTAAGGAACAGTTATTCCGTTCAAACGATGATGTAAATCCAAATGAAGATCTTCGCAAAGTTGAAGAATATGTCATGGAGAATGCCAACAAGCTTGGAATCGGTACAATGGGCTTTGGCGGAGAGACAACCCTATTAGGCTGTAAAATTGGTGTGATGAACCGTATTCCTGCCAGCTTCTTTGTTTCTGTAGCCTATAACTGCTGGGCATTCCGCCGTTTAGGTGTTGCTGTAAATGCTGAAACTGGTGAAATCAACGAATGGATGTATCAAGAAGGCGAAAACATCGATTTCGCTGCAACTGAGGCTGAAAAAGAAACAGCGGCAGCTGCCGAGACAAAAGCTGAAGTGATTACTTTACAAGCTCCTATTACAGAAGAACAAATTCGCAACTTAAAAGTTGGAGATGTCGTTCAAATTAACGGCAGAATGTACACTGGCCGTGACGCGATCCATCACCACTTAATGTCACATGACGCACCAGTTGATTTAAATGGCCAAGTTATTTACCACTGTGGTCCTGTTATGCTGAAAGATGCTGAAGGAAAGTGGCATGTGAAGGCAGCGGGTCCAACAACAAGTATTCGTGAGGAGCCATACCAAGGCGATATCATGAAGAAATTTGGCATCCGCGCGGTGATCGGAAAAGGCGGAATGGGTCCGAAAACTTTGGCAGCTCTTCAAGAACATGGCGGTGTGTACTTAAACGCAATCGGCGGTGCGGCTCAATATTATGCGGATTGTATTAAGGATGTTGAAGGCGTTGATTTGATGGAATTTGGTATTCCTGAAGCAATGTGGCATTTAAAAGTTGAAGGATTTACTGCTGTAGTCACAATGGATTCACACGGAAACAGTTTGCATGCGGATGTTGATAAATCATCTTTAGAGAAGTTGGCTCAATTTAAAGAGCGCGTATTTTAATATTGTTTGGCTCTAGTCATTGAAATGGCTAGGGCTTTTTTTATGGAGTTTATTGGCATGGTTTGGCGCGAATGTTTTGCCTGCCTGCACAAACAATAAGAAAAAATAAAAGAGGAGTGCAGAGATGAAATCACTTAGACATTTGCTCATATTAAGTGCCATTTTCTTGTTTTTTTCATCAACAGCCTATGCCAATTACGCCAACTCTCCTATTCATTGGGGATTTAAAAAGGGCTCAAATGAGCAGCCAGCCGATGCAGGTAAAGGTTTAGATGATATGCTAGAACGGCTGGGTGCCTACTACAAAGGAGATACAACGAAAAAAGAAATTTATTTAACCTTTGATAATGGCTATGAAAATGGCTATACAGAAAAAGTTTTAAACGTATTGAAAAAGGAAAAGGTGCCAGCAGCATTTTTCATTACGGGGCATTATTTAAAAACTGCACCTGATCTAGTCAAACGAATGGCCAACGAAGGTCATATTATCGGCAACCATTCCTGGCATCATCCTGATATGACAACTATTAGTGACGAGAAAATTGCTAAGGAATTGGAAATGGTACGGGAGGGGACGGAACAACTAACAGGAATAAAAACGATGGCATATTTGCGCCCACCCCGCGGCATTTTTAGCGAACGAACGATTAAAGTGGCTAAACAGCATGGCTATACTCACATCTTCTGGTCCTTAGCTTTTAAAGATTGGGTGGTCGATCAGCAAAAAGGCTGGCAATATTCCTACGACAACATCATGAAACAAATTCATCCAGGGGCCATTCTGCTGCTTCACACCGTATCTAAAGACAATGCCGATGCACTGGAAAAAGCGATACAAGATTTGAAAAAGCGGGGCTACACGTTTAAAAGCTTGGATGATTTGATGATGAGTATAGGCATGGAGGAGAGAATGCTATATTGAAGAATTTTTGGGTAGTGGCCGATATATTGGTAGAACTAACCGATATAATCAAAAAGTGACCGATATATTGGTGGAACTGACCGATAAACATCAGCATTGGCTGATATATTTATTAATTAGACCCAATAATGGGTCTTTTTATGTTTCCAAGATACAGCTTTAGTCAAAGCATAAGAAAAAATGCTATAATGACGGAAAAATGGTTAAAGGACGGATCATTCTTGGAAACAATACAAATAAAAGGCCCTTACAATTTTGATCTTGTACTGGACAGGCTTTCCATCGACCCGCTTAATCAAGTGGATATAGTCAATCGATCGGTAAAAGTGCCACTGCTGATTGAAGATGAACCGATTGTGGCAATAGTAAAAGCAAATGGAACAACTTTAGCCCCCGAATTCTTGATTGATGGGACAGAGGGCAAATATAAGGAAAAAGCCGATAAAAGATTAGCGGAAATTTTTCAATGGCTTACTCCACTTGAAATGATTGGCCAACATTTCAAGAATACGGACCTTAAAGAGATCTTTGAACAACACTATGGCACACCCATTGTTCTCGATTTTTCACCGTATAACTGTCTATTAAAATGCATTATCCACCAGCAGCTGAATATGTCCTTTGCCCATACTTTAACAGAGCGGTTTGTCAAAACTTTCGGATTTGAAAAAGAGGGCGTATTAAGAAATTATATGTATCAAAATGGAGTTCCCTACGATACGAATGTGTACTCTTTATTAAATGTATAAACAGGCACTCAGATAAGAGGAGATTCAAATGTTAAATGTTATCAATCTTAACTTAGACCCAAACCGAAGAGCTATTATTATTTCAGATATACACGCAAATCTTTTGTTATTTAAAAGGCTGTTAGAAAAGGTTCATTACGATAAAGACGATTACCTCTTTATAAATGGAGACCTTTGTGAAAAAGGAGAAAACAGTTTAGAGATCGTTCGCTATGTAAAGAAGATGACTGAGCAATCATCGAATGTTTTTGTCACGAAAGGGAACTGCGATATTTTACACCGTTATGTATTTATGGGGAATGAAAAAATTCTCAACTATATGAAGGCAAGAAAAAATTCTATCTTAAATGAAATGCTGGAGCAGGGGAAACAGTCTTTAACGCATTTTAATCAAATTCAGCAGCTTGCTCAATATTATGAAACTCATTTTAAAGAAGAACTGAACTGGCTGGAATCTTTGCCTGTGGCTATTGAAACAGAAAACTTCATTTTGATCCATGCTGGTATTGAGGACCGGGCCGATTGGGAAGAAACAGATGAAAACTTCGCTTTATCTGTCGATTCTTTTTTTGATAGAGGACATCAGGCTAAGAAAACCGTCATAGTCGGACATTGGCCAGTCGTTAATTATCGTTTTCATTCCGAGAGCTCTAACAATCCAATGATTGATTTTGAGAAAAAAATCATTGCCATTGATGGTGGCAATCAGATTAAAAGGGATGGACAATTGAATGCCCTTATTTTCGAGAATAATCAATTTTCGTTTGAGTTTGTTGACGAGCTTCATGAGAAAAGGAAAGTTAAAAAAGACTACTTAGATCAGACAGGTCGTGTTGGAACAGTCACCTATCCCAATTATGAAATGAGTATTATTCACAGAGAACCTTACTTTACACTTTGCAGGAATATTAAACTTGGGGTTGAGCAATGGGTGAAAAATGAGTATTTAGTTGAAAATGATGAGGGTGTGTGCTGTAAAAATGATTTAAGCACTACATTTTTATCGGTCCGATATGGTGAAGTTGTGAAGGTGCTCAATGCTAAAGTATCTGGTTATACACTAGTCAAAAAAAAGAACGGTTTAGTTGGATGGGTGCCAATTGAAGTGGATGGAATGGAATTGCTGACAGGTGACTTCAAGGCAGAATAAAGCAGGAGAGTCATTTCTGCCTGCTTTATTCATACAATTCATTGCTTCATGGCTTTAATGCCCTTTTTTAAATCAATAATGGCTTGTAAGTGCATCCCTTCATGGAAGATGGTTCGAATTAAAACCTGTTCAATTGTTTGCATGCCTAATTCGGTTGGTTTATACTCAACCTCTAAACGATTGCCATATGCCTCTTTTATATCGGCAGGCTGAGATTTAAGCATCCGTTTTACATCTCCTAAAGAAGGAGTTTCCGCACTAAAGTCAGCCGGAGACGTACCGAATCCAAACCACTTATTAAATTCATCGGGTACAACGGTTTTTTCCTTCGTGACCGCTTGAATCCAAAGATATTGATCAAGGAAAATATGTCCAAGATTCCAGCGAATATTATTGTTATAGCCCTTTGGAATGACTTCGGCTTCCTCTATTGTTACATTCTCCACTGCATCCAATATTTCATTTCGATAGCTTTCTAATTGTCGAAATAATACTTCATGACGTTGATTCATTTAATCTAGCCCCCTTTTTAATTTAAAAATTCGATGAGCACATGTTGTTTCCTGCAAATAATTATATTTTTTAGACAACTCTATGTAAAATAAGTGTAAGAATAAATACTATTTCTAATAGGGGAGGAATTTATCATGACATTCCAGCCGAACATTCTTGTTTTTACCCGTGATAAGGCAGAGGCCGAAGCTTATGCTGACTACATTCGTAATTTTGGATTTTCTTCAGTGAAGGCTGCTGCAACCTTTGAGGAAGTGGAAAGGTACTTGCCAGATACGGAGGTCATTTTGGGATGGAAGTTTCCCACTCAAGTCCTAAATCAGCCAATTGCATCAAATGTCCGCTGGTTTCAATCGATGGGGGCAGGGGTCAATGATTTGGTTGCAGACAAGACAATACCGAACAAAATCCAATTAACCCGTATCGTTGATCAATTCGGAACTTATATTTCAGAATATGTTTTTACATACCTTTTGAACATCGTGAAAGACGTCTCCCGTATGAACAAATCACAAGTGGAACGGAAATGGGATCCATTCATTTCGGAATCCTTGGCAAACAAAACCATCGGGGTGGCTGGACTCGGATCGATTGGGGCTGAAATTGTGCGCAAAGCTCGTGCCTTTGATATGAATGTACACGGATTAAGTTTTAGCGGAAAACAAGCTTCATTAGTGGACCGCCACTATACTCCAGAAAGCTGGGGTGAGTTTGTAAAAGACCTTGATTATTTGGTAACAATTCTTCCTTTAACAGAAGCCACACATCATATCATAGATCGTGACCTTCTACTAACGATGAAGCCGAATGCTTGCCTTGTCAACGTTGGCCGAGGAGCACTGATAAAAGAAGAGGATTTAGTTAACGTTATGCAATCAGGTCATCTTCGTGCCGCCATTCTCGATGTATTCGAGAAAGAGCCGTTGCCGAAGGACCATGCCTTCTGGTCAATGCCAAATGTGTACGTTACATCCCATCTATCAGGACCGAGTACCGTTAATGGAGTTTGCAGTTTTTTTGCAGCAAATCTAAAGCGATTTATAAATGAACAGCCTTTACATGGATTAGTAGACCGTGAGCAAGGGTATTAAAGCAAGATAGATGGGCACACTCTAAAATGAATTAAGTTATAAATAATCATTTTCAAGGAGTGTTAACGTGAAAAGGAAAATTCAGCAGGAAACTCCAGTGATTGCAGAAGGCATCGACACGGAAGATGAACTAATGGAAGACGCGACACCAAGTGAAGTAGCAAAAGGCGAGTATACAAAAGTTATCACAGTATCTTTAGATGAAAACGATCCAAGCTAGTGCTAACACCCTTAATCGCGGTGTTTCTTCAAGACCTAATTCAGGCCTATCAATTGATTGAAGAAGAAATACTGAAAGATATATACGACTGGCATGTTTGTATAGTGAGACAAAATCAAAAAAGCCCATTCCTTAAAAAGTTATTAGGGAATCGGCTTTTTTAAGTTGAAAATCTACTTAGCTTCATTTTTGTCATTTTATCTTTTGATGTATTATCCTTTAGCTATTGGACAATTTATAAATAATCACAAACTGGAGGGATATTATTGAAAAAAGAAGATGAAGAAATATCAGAAGGTTTAAATCAAATATTTGAAATCATTAATGCTAAAGGTGACACAGAAGAGTTAAATGAAAATGTTCAAACACCTGATAACCAATCAAATGAAAATAAATAATTTTTGAGGATTTTTTATCCTCTATTTTCAACCTTTTTACATCAATACTTTATTTTAACCTCTAGTTTTAGAAGTATCCTACTACGTTCGTAAAAAGAATCCTCCATTTATTTTTAAATCGCCATCCGTTCACTTCATACTCTTATATTCAACTTATTCTGCAGTGGTAGCAGTGTCAGTCACACCCGAAATTGTCGAAAGAATACACTAGTCTCGACATTTAATAATCAAAATTCAACATTTATCAAGGGGCCTGTCACTGCTTTATTGATTTAAGTGACTCTTCCTATAACCATACGTAAAGTAAATGACAAGACCGAGAATTAGCCAAACAGCGAAACCTTTCCATGTAAATGCTGAAAGCTGCAGCATTAAATAAACACAAAAGATCACTGCTAAAGCTGGAATAACAGGTACCCAGGGTGTTTTAAATCCACGTTTGAGATCTGGTCGCGTTTTACGAAGTACAGCAACACCAAGAGAAACAGCTGTGAAAGCAAATAATGTACCTATACTTGTCAGTTCAGCTAATTTATCAAGGGGAACTAGGCCGGCAAGAGTGGCAACCAATATTCCTGTTACCCAAGTGCTTTTTAAAGGAACTTTTGTTTTTGGATGAACAGCAGACAAAGCTTTTGGCAGAAGTCCATCTCTGCTAATTGAATAGAACAGACGTGATTGTCCAAACATCATGACGATTAAGACTGTCGTAATTCCAACAATGGCTCCAAGAGAAATAAAACCTGCTGCCCAATCTTGATTAATATATTGCAATCCAAAAGCTACTGGATCTTTCACATTTAGCAAATCAAACGGTACCATCCCAGTAAGAACTAAAGAGACGGCGATATACAAAATTGTACAAACTGCTAATGATGAAATAATCCCGATTGGAAGATTACGCTGAGGATTTTTTACTTCTTCGGCAGCAGTAGATACCGCGTCAAAGCCAAAGTAGGCGAACACGACAACTGCCGCTCCAGTAACGACTCCAGAAAATCCAAACGGCATAAACGGAGTCCAGTTATCCGGTTCAACGTACCAAGCCCCAATAATAATGAATAGAAGTACGACAGCCACCTTAACAACAACCATTGTGGCATTAAATTTAGCAGATTCTTTTACTCCTCTAGAAAGTAATAAAGTAACTAAAAGGACGATAATAACAGCTGGTAAATCGATGATTGTACCTTTTGAGGGATCAAAGGCGTAAGTTAAGGCTGTTGGTAAATGAATTCCAAACCCTGCTAATAACCCTTGGAAATACCCTGACCATCCACTTGCCACCGCGGAGGAGGCGAGTCCATATTCGAGAACTAAATCCCAACCTAAAATCCAAGCAAGTAATTCACCAAAAGCGACATAACTATATGTGTAAGCACTCCCGGATGCTGGAATCATCGAGGCAAATTCCGAATAGCATAATGCTGCAAATACACACGCTAAACCCGCAATAATAAAAGATAGGATTAAGGCAGGGCCAGCATATTTGGCTGCGGCAACTCCTGTCAAAACGAATACTCCTGTTCCAATTATAGCCCCAACCCCAAGCATGGTTAGATCTAGAGCCCCAAGTACCCTTTTGAGTGAATTGTTAGAAAGTTCATTGCCTATCGATTTTTTACGAAATAAATCCATGTTTTTCTCCTGTTATTCATGTCGATTTTTGTCGAAATGACAAAATAATATTTAGGTGCTAATTTATTACTTGTAAAGATTGAAAATTTTAGAACGCGTAAAACAATCCTAATAAGGCCTAAAATTAAATTACTTTAATCTTTTTTCGCATAGGCATTTTAAGGATCCGGTTTAGAAACAGGATAAATGGGAAGATTCATTCCTCTAGGGATAGTATCTGCAGATATTCTTTATTTAAATCCTAATTTCTCACTTATGAAACTGAGAGATTGGGATTTTTTTTGCTGACTGATATACAATCCCAAGTATTAATTCGTTATGAACAAATGGGTGGACATTCCATAAATTCATAATTTTACTATTATTGGGACTAGTTGTACTAAAGGGAGATTACCCGTCATATACTTCGAATGAATATGATTAGGAGGGGATAAGTTTGGAGTTTCATCAACTGTATGATCCAATGGGGAATGCCTTTCTTTCTACACTATTAGCTGCAATCCCAATATTGACTTTGTTGTATTTGCTCGCATTGCATCCTCATAAGGATAAGCTGGGGAGAAGGCATTATGGAATTGCTGCACCAAAAGCAGCTCTCATTGCTGGGATCGTCACTGTTATAATGGCAATATGGTTAGTAGACATGCCTGTGTCTTCAACATTAGCAGCTTTTGGATATGGATCCTTCTTTGGCATGATGCCGATCGGCTGGATTATAGTTGCCGCAATGTTTTTGTATACGATTACATTGGTGACTGGTCAATTTGATATTGTAAAATTTTCTGTTTTAAATTTATCATCAGACAGACGCATTCAAACACTTCTCATCGCTTTTTCCTTCGGGGCTTTTATCGAAGGGGCGGCTGGTTTTGGTACTCCAGTAGCCATAGCTGGTGCGCTGATGGTAGGTCTTGGGTTTCGTCCTATAGTAGCAGCAATTCTTTGTTTAATCGCTAACACGGCCCCTGTTGCTTTCGGAGCTGTAGGGTCGCCGATTATTACCTTAGCAGCTGTGACTGGACTTCCTGAAATGGCCTTGTCTGCAATGGCTGGGCGCCAACTGCCTTTCTTCTCCGTTATTGTGCCATTCTGGCTGATTGCTACAATGGTTTTCATGCACAAAGGAAAGTGGAAGCAGGTAATGGAAATCTGGCCAGCAATCCTTGTTACGGGTGTTACTTTTGCAATTACCCAGTTTGCTGTTTCTAACTACGTTGGGCCGATGCTAGTTGATATTATTGGTGGTCTTGTCGCTATTTTTGCATTAATTCTACTTCTTAAAGTATGGCAGCCAAAAAATAAATTTTATTTGCCTGGTGAAGAGGAAGAAATGAAATCCCTAGAAAATCAGGAAACAAAGTATAGTTCAGGACAAGTGGCAAAGGCATGGGCTCCTTGGGCATTCCTTACACTTTTCGTATTCATGTGGGGACTGCCACAATGGAAGAGCTTCCTGAATTCTTTGAACTTCTTTGGTCTTAAGTCATTTTATAGTATTCCGGTGCCTTTTTTGGATCAGCTCGTATTCCGAAGTCCGCCACTTGCAAAGGAATCTATACCAGAAGCGGCTCTTTATAACTTAAACTGGCTATCTGCAGCAGGAACAGGCGTGTTTTTTGCCGCATTGCTAAGCGGTTTGTTCCTCCGAATGAGCAAAGAACAATGGAAACAGTCTGTTGTAAGAACAGCACAAAGAATGAAAACCCCATTAATAACGATAGCGTTAGTACTAGGCTTAGGTTTTACAACGCGATATTCCGGCTTAGACGCCATCCTAGGATTAGCTTTTACTAAAACTGGTGTGTTATATCCGTTCTTTGCTGCCATGCTCGGTTGGCTTGGGGTATTTCTGACTGGCAGTGACACCTCTTCGAATGCATTATTTGGGAGTATGCAACGAATTACTGCTGACCAGCTAGGACTAGATCCGGTGCTAATCGCAGCGTCCAACTCAACCGGTGGGGTCATGGGGAAAATGATTGACGCTCAAAGCATAGTTGTAGCAACAGCAGCTTGTTATGAGAATCGAGTCGAAGGCGCAAATGCTGTAGGACCGATATTTCGGGCAGTCTTTTTCCACAGTTTAGCTTTAGCCGCATTAATGGGAATTTTAGTCATGCTGCAAGCATATGTATTCCCATGGATGATACCGGCGTATACTTTATAATTTACTAAAATTATATATCAGGTAATAACGGAGCTATCATAAGGCTTTATTGTTGTAAGAATGGACGTTTTTAAAAGACGTCCATTTTATTTTTTTGCCGAAACCTTTAACTGTACGGTACGTCTATTCACATATAGGAGATGGATACGAATGAAAAAATACATTGTACTATTATTATTCTCATTTATCTTATTTGGCTGTACTCAAAAGAGTGATGTGAAAGGCGAAGCTGATATGAAAGGGAGCATTCTTGAAATCGATAAAGATGTTAGGCGAATTTTAGTTGAAGATTATGAGAAGGGGTTAGTATGGGTTACATTGAATGAAACCGATAATATGAAAGAATTGCAAGTTTATCAAGAGGTTGCAATCTGGATTGAGGGTGCCATTGCTGAATCCTATCCGGGTCAAGCAAAAGCATTACATGTTGAAATCATTCGGCCAAAGGAAGTTGAATAAACCACCTGAGAGGTAATTATGAAAAAAGTTATTCTGCTTAGTGTTTTCATTTCTCAAGCCATATTTTTTATTCTCATTCCAGTATGGCTTGAACTAACAAACCATTTGCATCCACTTGCAGTTGGGATAGTTTGGTTTGTTATTTCTTTCTTAACTTTATTTATTGTTTGCTTGTTACTTAATGAAAGAGTCTATGTATCACAAAGTGTCCTCCATGGTCTTATATTTTTCTATACTATCGGACTGTTAATCCTATTATTTTTCCGGCCCAATGGGACAAATTATGGTGCGGTCAATATGATGCCTTTTATGACCATTCGCCTTTATTTATTTGGGAATGCTGATTTTTTAATTGCCTTTTATAATTTGAGCGCGAATATCGGGTTATTTATTCCATTTGGCGTGTATTACGGTTTTATAAAAAAGAGTGCCTCGATTAAACAGCTTTTATTTTTCACAATTTGTTTGATTAGTATAATAGAAGGACTGCAGTTTGTATCAAAAAGAGGGAGCTTAGATATTGACGACCTTCTATTAAATACAGTGGGTGTTTGTCTTGGCTATTACCTTCTCCCGCTTTTTCGTAAAGTCCTGTTAATTAAATAAATGATCACACATGGTTGTTCCAATTAATGATTTTGTCATTGGCGGGGCAACCATTTTTATTTTGTGCATTTTGATTTCTTGAACATACAAGAATGATAAAAGAAAATTTTATACTTTCAAAAAATTAAGTTGTCATTTTGAACAAAGTGTAATAGAATAACTTAAAATCATTAAACATAGTATTTATATAGGAATTAAATGAATTGACGATTTTTGTCTTTTTAAGGGGGATAGAGGGCTTGGTTGAACCGATTTTTATTCAAGTGGAAAATGTGAGCAAAGCCTTTAAGAATAAAGAGCAAACTGTACATGTTTTAAATAGTGTGACCTTTGGGATTAACAGAGGAGAGATGATCTCAATTTTGGGAGAAAGCGGATGTGGGAAGAGTACGTTGCTTAATATTATCGGGGGATTCGAAAAGCCCGATGAAGGAAAGGTTATCATCGATGGAAATCAAGTGGCCCAGCCAAATAGAAAATGTATTATGCTTTTTCAAAATTATGGTCTTTTACCATGGAGATCTGTTTTGAAAAATGTAGAGCTTGGGTTAGAAGGCGAGAAAATGGGGGTTAAGGAGCGGAAAGAGAGAGCACGCACATATTTGAACTTGGTCGGTTTAGGGGATAAAGTTGATCTATTTCCGCATGAGCTTTCAGGGGGAATGCAGCAAAGGGTTGCGATAGCACGAGCTCTTGCCAACCAGCCAGAATTGATTTTAATGGATGAGCCCTTTGCCGCTTTAGATACATTTAATCGCTATTATCTGCAGGATGAGCTTCTTCGAATTCAAGAGCAAGAGAAGACGACCATTATCCTTGTCACGCATGATATTGATGAAGCGATCTATTTATCAGACAGAGTGATTATGATGAAAGCTAATCCAGGTGAAATAAATAAAGAGTTAACGATAACTCTTTCAAAGCCTAGAGATCGAAGTCATGGGGACTTTCAGCAATATCGAAGGACAATATTTGAGGAATTCCACTTTAACCGACCTGCACCTTCAATTGAGTTTAATATTTAAATATTTTTTAGATAAGCTTTGTTAATAAATATAGTTTGTGATAGAAACCGCCCAATGCGTGCATTAGGCAAGTAATCAAAATATAGCTGTATATAAAGAGGAGGGATACGATGAAAAGTTATAAAAAGCTTTTATCCTTATTGATCATTTCAATGCTCGCGGTGAGCTTGGCTGCTTGTGGGTCTAACCCATCATCAGCAGGGAAATCCGCGAATGAAGAAAAGCGAGTAGTGAAAATTGGCTATTTGCCGATTACTCATGCGGTTCCTTTGTATTTAGAAAATGAACAGGATTCGTTTAAAAACTTTAAATTGGAGCTTGTTAAGTTTGGTTCATGGCCGGAGTTAATGGATGCCCTTAATACAGGCCGTATAGATGGTGCTTCTGTTCTTGTGACTCTTGCTTTGAAGGCGAAGGAGCAAGGAATTGATTTGAAAGCTGTGGCGCTTGGCCATAGAGATGGAAATGTATTAGTTGCAGCTAATGATATTAACAGTGTTGAGGATTTGAAAGGGAAGAACTTTGCAATCCCTCATAAGTTTTCTACTCATAATATATTGCTCTATCAAATGCTTAAACAGGCTGGGCTGAAATATGAAGATGTTAAGGCTGTTGAACTGCCACCTGCCGAAATGCCGGCAGCCCTATCAGAAGGGAGAGTTTCAGGATATGTAGTTGCTGAACCGTTTGGAGCAGTCTCGGTAGCTATTAAGAAAGGAAAGGTTCTTTATCAGGATACTGATATTTGGGAGGATTCAATTGACTGTGCACTAGTTTTAAGAAATGACTTTATTCAAAAGGAAAATGAAGTGGCTCAGGAATTTGTCAATGAGTATGTAAAAGCAGGCGAATTAGCTGAGAAAAAAGATGATCACACGCTGACAGCCTCTTCTAAATATATGAAGGTTGATAAAGAGGTGATGGATCTTTCATTCCAATGGATTTCTTACGATGATTTAAGAGTAAATAAAAGCAGCTATGATGAATTAACAAAAAGTTTAGTAGAAATGGGTTTATCAGAAAATCCGCCTTCCTATGAGGAGTTTGTCGATAATTCATTATTTGATAAGGCGAAGTGATGAAATGGGAAGTGTAAAAAAACTCTCAAATGTCATAGTTGGTTTTGTGCTTCTGATTGCTGCCTGGCAACTAACGATTAGTATCGGGAATTATGATGAAGCCCTACTGCCGCCGCCTCTTAAAGTGTGGGAGGGAATTGTGTCACTCATAAAGGACGGTTCATTCTTTGTCCACCTGCAGGTAAGCATGATGAGATTTTTAATTGGTTATTTATCGGCAGTTATTATTGCTGTTATTTTGGGGCTGATTTTTGGAAGGGTTTTAGCACTGTGGAATATCCTAGATCCAGTTGTACAGGTTTTAAGGCCAGTCTCACCAATAGCATGGTCGCCTTTTATTGTTTTGTGGTTCGGGATTGGTGATATTCCAGCCATCGTGATTATTTTCATTGCTGCATTCTTCCCTGTCTTACTATCAACCGTTTCAGCGGTAAGGAAAGTGGATCCAACTTATCTGAAAATTGCTCAGAATTTTGAAATAAGGAAATCGCATTTACTTATTAAAATTATTCTTCCCGCCGCATTTCCTTTCATAGCAAATGGCTTGCATATTGCCTTAGGAACTGCCTGGATATTCCTTGTTGCTGGTGAAATGGTGGGAGCTCAGTCAGGATTAGGCTACTTAATAGTGGATGCAAGAAATTCAATGAACTTAGATTTAGTGCTGGCCGGTATTATTTTTATTGGGGTTTGCGGACTTTTGCTTGATAAGGCAATTGGCTTATTTGAGAAATGGGTAGATAAGCAATGGGGAAGGGCGAACCAATAGCATAGTAAGAAAGTTAGCAGGTAAGTTTATCTAACTTAATAATATTTAGTGATTTACAGCTCATAATAAATTTTTTAACTATATCCTTGAGGAGGAAAAAACATGGCTCTATATCTTGTTGAATCTATTTTGAATGAGGCAGTAAAAACAAAGGAAGCTTTTGAGGCTAAAGTTTCTGAGGTACAGGAAACAGTTAGTGGAAAAAATACGAGTTTAATTGAAGTTCAAGTTTCAAAAGAGTTCTCAAGATCTTTCTTCATATTTGAAGGTGAAGACCGAAATGCGATTACTGATAGTTTAAGAGAACTAGGAATATCAGTTTCTCTTATTAAGCCAGTACGTCTAGTTGGTCAGGAATTGGCGAAGGTTAAGGAGCAGAAGGAAAAAGTAAATTATTTAGTCGAGTGGAATCTCCCGGAAAATTTGACTATGGAACAATATCTAGATAGGAAGACGACAAATTCCGTTCATTATGCAGAGGTTCCAGAGGTTTCTTTTTCCAGAACTTATGTATGTGAAGATATGACGAAATGCCTGTGCTTTTATGATGCACCGGATGAAGGAACAGTAAAAAAAGCGCGTGAAGCGGTTAAAGCTCCAATTGACACAATAACTGAGCTTTCATAAAAATGAAAGGAAAACCTCCTTTATGGAGGTTTTCTTAATAAGAAGATTAAATTGTATTAAAGGTGAAGTTCCTGCCTTGATTTTTCTAAAGAAAGGGGAAGGCTGCTTATATGAATTTTGAAAGTTTGCTGCAAACACAACTGAAACCGCTAGTCAGAAAGATAGATTCAGAAGCCTACTACCCAGAAGATTTCCTAAAGGCTATTGGCAAAGAGGGACTCCTTAGTTCGAAGGATTTGCCGAAGGGAGAAAGACTATCACGAGAAGTGTATTTGGTGAAAGAAACGGCTAAGGTATGTATGACGACAGCTTTTAATTTATGGTGTCATTTAGCTTCTTTAACTTATATCCGAAACACTGATAATCCATTTCTAAAACATGAAATTCTTCCTTGTCTTGAAAACGGGGAATTATTAGGCGGCACTGGCTTATCAAATCCGATGAAATATTATGCAGGTCTTGAGTCTTTACATTTGAAGGCAAAAAAGTCGCAAGATGGTTATTTCGTTTCTGGGAATTTACCTGCTGTTTCTAACTTAGGAAAAGACCATTGGTTTGGAATTATCGCTGAGGTAGACGAACACCAACGAATCATGGCTTTCGTCCCGTGCGCAGCGGAAGGATTAACTCTAAAGGAAAAACGAGAGTATATGGGGGTAAACGGAAGTGCCACCTATTCCTGTGCGTTTAATGATGTAAGGATACGAGAAGAGTGGATAATTGCTGAACGAGCAGATGAATTTATCCTTAATATTCGATCGGCTTTTGTTCTATATCAAATTCCTCTGGGATTAGGAGTGACGGAGACATCGATTAAGTCTATTCAAAAGGTTTGCAACAAGCAGGGTAGGTGTAATCAGTATTTAGATATCCAAACAGATGAACTTCAAATGAAATTAAATGAAATTACTGAAAAAACATTCCGAATTGCTGAAAGTCATAATCTTTCTGAGAAATGGAATGAGTTATTGCAGCTAAGGCTTGATACTGTAAATCTAACATTAAAATCCGTACACGCATGCATGCTTCATCAAGGTGGAGCGGGGTACTTGAAAAATAGTGATCCAGCAAGAAGGCTAAGAGAATCCTATTTCCTTGTTAATTTAACCCCAACAGTTAAGCATCTACAAAAGATGATTCAGAAGAACATCACTTACCCCCTTTAAATTTATTTAATAGAGGAAAATTTCAGTTATAAAACCGAGTAATCATATTCGAATTATAGAGCTCGGTATTGTGTGCTAAATTACCTACTATAGAAAAGAAAATGGGTTATGAGAAAAATATTGGTAATACGGTCAAAAAAACCCCCTGATGTTTCGAATTACTCTTGAGTAATTCGAATTTATTATAGAGAGAGATACGGGGGAAAAGAAACATTGAACACAATTTCAATTAAACGAAAGCAGAGAATTGCCGAAGTACGCAAGCAAAGAATAAAAGCTCGTAATAAAAAAGTGATCATAACTACAGCTGCTGGAGCAATTACAGCTATTATCTTATTAAACGGCAAATCAGAAGCATATAGCTCAACTTATACAGTTAAACCAAAAGATAACTTATATAATCTTTCTAAAAAGTATCAAGTGAGTGTAGAGCAGTTAATGGAAGTAAATGGTCTAGTAACAGAAAAAATTACTGTAGGCCAACACCTTCTTTTACCTAATCAACACACAGAAGAAGCCTTTGTTTCATATAAAGTCCAAAAAGGGGATACGATATACTCTCTTGCTAAACAGTATGAAATATCTATAAATGATTTGAAAAAGAAAAATAATATGAGTTCTGACAAAATAATTGTTGGAGAAAAACTCTTATTGCCACTAGAAGCTAAAAGCGATGTAGAAAGTATCTATACGGCTGTACCTGGAGATACGTTATGGGGAATAGCTAAACGCTTTGGGGTGACAGCTAAAGAACTTGCTGGTGCAAATGGGCTTAGTAAGGAAATGGTTCTAATTGGACAGAAACTGAATATTCCTGGGTCTGTTCAATCTGCTAAAGTGGAAGTGGTTGGAGCTGCTGATAGTTTTACAGTAGAATTTACTGAACAAGGAAAACCTCTTGTTTTACAAGTGCCCTATGGAACAGCTTCAGATTATCAGAAGAAATCTGGTCAGAAAGTGCATGTTATCCATAAAAATGGATCAGTAATATCAATATATTAAAATATTGTGTGAAAAAGTATATGCCGCTCTTTTTAAGGAGAGCGGTTTTAAATTATTTACACTTTCTTGGATATAAGATGAAGGAACCGTTAGCTATAAGTCTCGTTTCAAATTCTTATGTAAGATATTGTTTTTTTTCTTTATAAAATAATTTTAATATAATTGTTGACACATAGAAAATATAATAGTAATATAAGGTTCTCGCTACGAAATACAGGCGAGGAGATAAAAAAAGAATTTATATATAACGTTTTAACTGTTGACAAATACAGATGAAATTGTTAATATAAAATTCTGTCGCAAACGCGATGAAAAATTATTTTAAAAAAGTGTTTGACATTGTAAAGATAAACTGATATAGTATTATCTTGTCAGCAACATTAGTTCTTTGAAAACTGAACGAACAAAAACGTCAACGTTTTAGTCTTTTTATCAAAAAAGACATTTATGAGC
>NZ_JBALOZ010000248.1:0-5633 GCF_036965125.1 Bacillus sp. JJ1503 | reverse complement strand
CGAAAAACCTTTTTTTAATCCAATCTTCTCCCTTCCTCTAGTATTATAGCAAATATTGGATTAATAGGCTTGTTTTTACTGCAACTGTACTACACTTACTCTACTTTTCTATTTCATTACTTCTCATTATCTCTTACAATAGAATTATATATAATAGCCAATGCCAAAAATACCAATTTTTTGAACAAAGGAGAATTTGCAATGAGTAGACAAAAAGCAATTAAAGTAATGAGCGCTTCCTTAATGGCAGCCTCTGCCTTTGTCGCTGCTTCGCCTGCGGGGGCGGCTTCATCGAGCAATGTTAGTAATCTAGTAAAGGAAGCAAAGGATTTAGGAACGATTTTGAAATGGGCGATTTCGATTGAAGGAACTGCCGATGGGAAGACACGTCCATTGGCTGCCTATAATGCTGCCAAGGAAGCATATGACAATGCGGTAAAAGCCGTGATGACTTTGCCCGCTGCCCAAAGGCATACACATTTGGCTGAGCTGGAGCAAAACGTAAAGCTACATATTAACCGAACGATGTGGTATATTGACGCCCTCACTGCCGGCGAAAAAATCATAGAAAAACAATTAGCGCTTACCAATCAACTAGACAGCAACTTGATCAATGATGACACTGAAAAGGCCTACCATGAGCTTTCGGGAGAGATTCGAAAACAAGCACTCCTTTTGGACCGTGTATACGGCCAGTCAACGAGGGAATTAATTCGCTCACAGTATAAATATTCTGCTGAGAAAATTCGCGATAGCGCAAAGTATGCTGTCACAGTCAAAGCCGAAATCGATTTAGCTTCAAAAGCGCTGCTTAATCAAGACAATCTCACTGCTGTAAAGCATATTGAAGAAGCGCGGAAATACTTGATTAATGTCGACAATCCAAGTATCAAAAAAGCATTAGCAGATCATTTTAACCTGATTGCAGAAACTACTATTCCTAAAATAGAAAAAGTAACGGCAGTTGAGCCTAAAAGAATTAAGGTTGAATTTAGCAAGGCGATGATTTCCGGAAATGGGACGAATAGTGCAGAAAACATTTCCAACTACTCCGTTTCTACTAGAACGATTAAAAGTATAATGCTTTCAGATGACAAAAAAAGCGCCATCATCGAATTGCATGATCCACTAAACATAAATTCAAATTATACCGTTACTGCTAAAAAGAATATCCAAACAGAAGATTCTGCTTCTCTAGGTTCTGTCGATTTTGTTGCATCATTCATATTTTCCGATATTGGAAAGCCTGTCGTTAACTCTGTGACAGCAGATTCAAATGGAAACTTGGAATTAAATTTTTCCGAATTGATTTCAGCACTTTCTCCGATTGCGATTACAATTGAAGGAATTGCAGTTTCCTATTCATCATTGTCTAGTGATGCAGATACTGTAATTGTGCCAAAGTCAGAGCTTGATCGAATCGGCTTGCGAAAAGGGTATTACTACTCGATTGTTCTTTCCGGTGCAACAGATCTTGTAAACCCTGCCGCTAATGTGATGGATCCATACCGCGGGACTTTTTTCTATTGACTTTCGAGTCTGTCTCTCCCCGAATTTTCTTGTTTCATAAAGGTTGAAGAGGTATTAGAGATAAAATTAAACGGAAAGTTCTGTTAAAGGTAAAATACTGCAGGACTTTTCCTTTTTTTATGATTAGAATAGGGGAATGATGTGGAAAAAACCAAAGGGACATGTCCCTTATCCATTTCAAGTTTTTATATAAAGAGTGCTATCACAAGCAAAAAAAGAACTAGAGCTGAACTGCCTAGATTCCTAATGCATTAAGTTTAAATCTATTATGCCTATTAATTCAATTGAGACAGACATGGTAAGGTTCTATTCTAACTTGTGCGGAGAATACAATGAAGATAACTCTTTGTAGAATGATGCCAGTACTCCCTTTAAGAAGCTGCTCTTTTTTACAATTAGATTATTTAATATAGGGATTGAATCCGTCTAAGCAGGGGGGTTATATGAATTATTGATGGTGAAGCTCACTGAGCTTTTTCTTGTGCTGTAAGGCTTTCTTAGCAGTAAAGTTTATAGTTTCCTGAGTTTCTACCCAATTCAACTCGAAACCCGCCCATTTTCTTCTACAATCGATCGAGTCTCTCCCCAATAGAATCAAATCTCAGCTCCATCTGATTAGAATGGACTTTAAAGCTTGAAGAATCTCCTTTACAACTGTTTCCTTTTCCACTTTCTTCCCCTCCTTTAATACAGCATTATACTTACGCAAAATTCAATGTCACCATCTGCTAGAAGTTGTGATTATTTCGATAAGATAAGAGACATCTTCGTTGAAATGAATTTTTATGAGGTGGAAGTGTTAAGGTTGAAGTATCCGTATAGTATGGGTTAATTGCGCCAATAAGAAGAAACGAGGCAGGATACGTAACAGTTGAATGCTCAAAATCTAATTGTAATTTTTCCTAATTCAAATGAAATTTCCCGAGGTTTTGGATATGAGCCTCTTCCGACCTATTGCAGCTAATTTGCAGGTTAATAAAAGCTAATGACTTACAGCTGTGCTTTTGTCAACGGTTGGAAGATAGAAGTAAAAATATCGACAAGCAATCTTTAACCACAGCCAAGCAGACCACTCATTAACCATTACGACCGCTAGCAACTGTTATTTCTAAAGGTATTTTGCTCGCTCGTGACCGCATAATATGACAGAAATCCTTTTGAAACTTATAGTTAGGGAGTTTGATTAATTTTATGAGTATTGTGAGTTAATTAAAGAGATGCTTATCCAGGCAAATTATGTGAAACTTCATTTATTTGCTGAACAATAACGCACCCTTACCCCTATCATATTGAAAGGAATATGTGGGTCAAATAGAAGGTATACTTTCTTGAAAGCTAAATCCTTGGCAGCCCAAAGAGAAGGGAGTAATCCATCAACAGCCTCAATCGTGCTATCTAACGACAAGGCACCAATAAATGCCGCTTCTACCCATAGATTTCTCTGCAACAGAGAACGCCTTTTAGTTTCATTAAATCGGATACCACACTACACTCGTGAAACAAGATTCCTATAGGATTAACTAAGCACGGCCCCCTAGTCATATATTAATAAAAAACCTCGAATAGATTCACTTTAGAAGTGTTTTCTATTCGAGGTTTTGAAAACGCTATGTTATTTTAATGGTATTCAAAATAATTGAATCCTTTTCGGAAAATTTTATAGACCAGAAACAGTAATGTTTCCACCTAAACCTAATCCGTGTTGGTTAGTAATACCATTGAACTCTGTTACCACAAAGCTTCCAGCCATAACACTGTTACCACCAGAAATATCTTCAGAAGAACCAAATGTTACTTTAAATCTATTGTTTGCAAGCTCTTCAATCTTAGTACCTAATACACCATCAGTATAAGTTGCAACTGTTCCATCTGCATCTCTTAGTTTAATTGACAGTGTAGATCCTAACTTAATAGTATCTCCTGTAGAAACAGTAAACTCTACAGAATCATTTACATCTAACACGCCAAGTGTACCAACGTTAGTTTTTGCAGTTACAGATGCAGTAAATGCAGCACCTTTTAACCATACTGCAGTTTCATCGCTTGTAATTTCTTGTGAATATGATTGACCTGCAGGAAGCTGGATCGCTTTGAATCCTGCTAATTCATCTTTAACTAAATTAATGTTGCTGTATGTCCAGTTTCCAGATCCATCAACAGTAGTTGTACCATGAAGTTTGTATTTTGAGCTGCTACCAACTCCAGAATCATATCGGTAAACAAATACAGTATAGCCTGCTTGACCTGTTCCATTTAATCTAAATTGCTGATTTGGAGCAACACGGAACGGGTTAGTTTTTGTTGTATCAACACTTGGTGTTGTAATATCTATATCAGACAAAGTCTTTTTAAAGACAATATTGAAATCAGATACGCTAGAAGCAGAGCCTGCATTTTTATATGTTAATAACACTCTATTACCTTTAGCTAAATTATCAGCAAAAGTATCTTGGTTAATCGCAGTACCATGGTCATATAAAGTATCATTTGAATCATAAGAGAAGTAATAATTTGTAGAATTGTAAGTACCCACAAAGTATTTAGCAGCTTTGTCTACATATTGTACTACAACTTCTTTATTTGTAAGTGAGTTTTGATCCTCAGCAACAAAATAAGTTTTGCCAGTTTTTACTTCTTTCTTATTATCTTCTCTAATAAATGTTACTTTACCATTTGTAGCAGAAGAAGATGTAACACGAATTGTAATTTTTCCATCTGCATTTGGTACTACTACAGTATCGGAAGTAGTTGAAACGTTGTTTCCATTAATGGCATCAATTACAATACCATTTTCTGTTTTAATTTTTACTGATCCTCTATATGGAGTTCCATCTGCATTAATAAATGAAGCTGTAAACACACGGCTTGCACCAGTTTTTACATATACTTCAGTATCATTATCAATAGTTGCTGAATTATCAGCAGCCACTGTTTTGACAAATGCATAGTTTGTTTTTACACCTTTATAGTAAAGTGTGTAAGTTTTATTAGCTGCTTGAGAAGTTGTAGTTAAAGTAGCAACTTTTTTATCATCAGATAATTTAACTGCAGTTACTGCTAAATCATTATCGAATGAAAAATGTGATACTGCAACTGCATCTACCACTTTATTAAAGTTAACAGTTACAGTTGTATCATTAACACGTGTTACAGAAACTGGTTGTAATGGAAGTGCAGCTACTGCATCATTTTTGCTCTTAGTTAATTGATCTTTGAAAGTTGCTGAAACTTTTGGAAGGTATTTTTCAGCTTCCGCCATGTAAGATCCAGCTTTTTTCCAATCTTGAGCTTTAGTTGCTTCTGCTACTTTGTCTAAAGCCATTTTAACTGTAACATCATATAATACTGAGTTGAATGCTTTTTCAGCTGGTGCTTTTGTAGCATTACGAATAACATCACGAGTTGATTGACCATACACACGATCAAGTAATGCTGCTTGCTTTTTATATTCTCTAGTAATCTTGTGGTAAGCAGCTTCTACTTTATCAAGATCTTTTGAAGCGATCGCTGCGTTAAGTGCTACTGTGTCAGCAGCAATTTTGTTACCAGCTGTGATTCCATCGATATAAGCCATTGTGCGAGAAATTTGAAGTTCTACAGCTTGTAAACGAGCTGATAAAAGAACCTTCTCAGATCCGCTAGTTTTTGCAACAGCAGCTTGAGCCGCTTTGTTTGCATCTTTAGTAAGATTGTAAAGGCCGTGTGGAGCTGTCTGTCCATCAGCAGTTCCCTCTACAGAAATTGCCCATTTAAGAGCACCTGCTGCGTTTTCAGCAGCTTTCACTAATGCTTCTACGTTTACAGCCGCATCAGCTTGGTTAGCTGGTGCTGCAGCAACGAATGCTGAAGCTGCGATAGCTGTTGATGTTGCTAGTTTAATAGCTTTCTTTTTCATAAACTTGTATTCTCCCTTCATGCTATGTAGTGCATTTTTTTTGTTAGCAATGAATAAACCAATGGTTGTATTTTCCTCTATATCCACCGCTTACCTAACTAGTAAAAAAGTATACCAAACTATTATCTTTTATGCAATAGTTACCAATGTATATTTTTTTTGGTAAGTGAAGATGGGTTTTCCAACTCTGGTTTATATATCATATGAT
>NZ_JBALOZ010000247.1:9605-15611 GCF_036965125.1 Bacillus sp. JJ1503 | reverse complement strand
CTATTAAGATAGTAATCTTTTAAAAAGTGAAATTAGTATTCTACACCAGTTGATGCCTGTTCAGAAGAACTCGAATCGGATGATTGATTTCCTGTCAGGTTATTGGTAGGCGTATTGTTGAGCGTGTTATTAAGAAGCGTGCTAATTTCTTCGATGGAATCATCTTCTGGGAAAAAGTAAGATATCCCATTATATTTACTATCTGTTCCTCTTAAAGCTAGGGTTTGAATTTCTGAACTTTTTAGTTTCGAATAAAGTTTAACAAAACTAGCAAATTGAGATGGAGGGATGTTTGTTTTAACATTCTCTCCAAGAT
Organism: Bacillus sp. JJ1503; assembly: GCF_036965125.1. NCBI lineage: Bacteria > Bacillati > Bacillota > Bacilli > Caryophanales > Bacillaceae > Bacillus > Bacillus sp. JJ1503. The sequence goes on along the minus strand of NZ_JBALOZ010000247.1, from coordinate 15,295 downwards.
CTCCTAATAGATCATCAATTTTTGTAATCGATCCAAAAGAAGTGCCTTTGTCAATGATCGCTTTTATGACTTCTTTTTGTCTTTCATTACGTCCTTTGTCACCTTCTGGATCCTTTTTTCTCATCCTAACGTAGGCAAGTGCCTCATTTCCATTCAAGTCCATTTGGCCTTCATAGTAAGTTTTCCATTTTAAACTTCCTGTTAATTGGGCTTTAAATGTAAAAGGAACATTCACCTGAACGCCGCCAAGGGTGTCAACGATATCTTCAAAACCTTCGAAATTTGTTGTGATATAGTAATCAATCGGTACATCTAATAACTGATTAACTGTTTCTATAGTAGACTCTACACCGCCATAGCTATAAGACTCAGTGATTTTTGTCTTGAACCCGGCAGCCGGAATCATCGTTCTAGTATCCCGAGGAATGCTGAGCATGGATACTTCTCCTGTTTGCGGACTGACTGTTACAAGCATGACAACATCAGATCTTTCACCGCCGCCTTGCTCTTCTATTCCTAGTAAAAGAATATTAAAAGCATCCTTCGTAATCTTTACTTCTTCTGTACGGTGATTCTTTACTTTATCCCGATCAATTTCTTTATAAATATTCTCACCGGCTAATTTGGCATGGTAAAATACGTTATAAGCAAAATAGGATCCGCCACCTAAGATGAGGAGGAGGAAAAAGAGGACAGTAATTCGCCAAAAGCGTTTTTTTCTGTTTTTTCGCCTATTTGACCTAGATTTAGACATTCTATCCCTACTTTATTTATTAATATAGTGTTTTTTGAACAAGGAAAAAATGTTGAAACAATAGTTAATTTTACATAAATAATAGGCAATCGTAAATATAATTATTTTCCCACTTCTTCCTCCAAATACACCTTGTCACCTTTCGACATAACACCTTGTCCATTCGTAAGCTCAACCATCCAGTTGATGAAGTTCTCCGTTTGCTCCTCTTCGACATACGTTTCAAACTCGACATTATCAAGGTAATGGATGTCTTTAATCGTATAAACGGACGAGCGGAGTTCATTTTCTAGCTTGCCAAGCCAGGTGTAATCGACTTTTGTATGCATGACTCTCATTAATTTCCGTTCGACGATACCGGTTGCATCGATGCCTTCAGAGGTGGCTTTTCCATAGGCGCGGATCAGTCCGCCGGCACCAAGCTTAATTCCGCCGAAATAACGGGTAATCACAACGGCTGTATCTTTAAGATGTTTTTTCTTCAATACTTCAAGAATGGGAACTCCGGCTGTGCCGCTTGGCTCTCCGTCATCGTTTGCCTTTTGAATTTGATCATTTTCACCGATCATATAGGCAGAGCAGTTATGGGTAGCATCCCAGTGCTTCTTTTTGATTTGCTGGATAAAGTCCTGGGCTTCTGCCTCAGTCTCCGCTCTTGTCACATAAGCAATAAATCGCGATTTTTGGATGACGATTTCGTTTTCGCCGTATCCTTTAACTGTATAGTAACGGGGCAGCATATAACCGCTCCTTTCTCTTCTTACATTGAATCGCTTTTCTACATTATAATACGAAACGAAAGTTTGAGAACAACCTTGCTTCCTGTTTGTCGTGGCTGATCACAAGTGACTATTCTTAGCAGGGATTCGATTGTTTCGAGGCGCTTCCGCTTTTATCATTATAATTCGACACGAATCTTACATCAATGAATAATGGCAAAAGTTACGCCTTTTCCTAAAATATAATAAATTTGAAAAAAATAGTTTGTTTTGTAATGAAATCTTAATATAGCATTTTTAGTCCCATGGTATAATGACACTATCCTCATAGTGAGAAATTAGGCTAGTACAGATTGTAGGCTGCTTAACGCTAAAACACTTTTGGATCTGGTCACACGTATAGTCATTATACTAGGATATAAGACATAGAGAAAAAACTCAAGTGTGAGGCTTTTTACCGATTTTTTCATGATTTAGTATAATTTAATGGGCGGAATGATAGTATCTCTTATTAAATAAAACTAATATAATGGATATAGGTAATGGGCTTAAAAGAAGGTACCTAGTAATATTATTCATTGTAAACATGCCGTTAGTACTCTTCCGATCGCTGCAAGGCTATAAATACTAAGTTGAGAGGTAATGAGCCTTTGCTAGCCCGCCAAATTGAGTTAGACCCTAGTGAAACTCATGCGATGTTTTGGGCGTCTAATCATTGGAGGAAAATCTTATGAGTAATAAGAAATTTGATACGAAAACACTTGATATGATTTTAGAGCAAATGGTTGAAGCAGTTGGTTCGAGCAAGGACGAAGTGTTTCAAATTGGTGAACAATGCCGCAAGGAGCATTTAACATTATCCGATGAGCTAAAAGAAGTGAAGGTGCTTGTCAAAAAGTCCATTGACGAAGGGGACAAGCTTGAGGCTCAGACTCGTTTTGCCAGAAAGAAGCTTTCCGAGGTTAGCAAGCACTTTAAGGACTATTCTGAGGCTGAGGTTCGGGACGCTTATGAAAAGGCTCACCGCCTGCAAATGGATTATACCATGAATCAGCAGCTCGAAAAGCAGCTCCGGGACAGGCGGGATGATATTGAGAGAAGGCTCGTGGGCTTAAATGATACAATTGAACGTGCCGAGCATTTGATATCGCAAATTTCAGTGGTTATGAATTATTTAATGAGTGATCTGAAACAGGTTGGAGAAATGCTAGAAAACGCCAAGCTGAAACAGGAATTTGGCTTGAAAATTATCGAAGCGCAGGAAGAAGAGCGAAAGCGGCTGTCCCGTGAAATTCACGATGGCCCCGCACAGATGATGGCGAATGTGATGATGCGTTCCGATTTGATTGAACGAGTATATAAGGAGCAAGGGGGTCCTGCAGCAATTGGGGAAATCCGCGATCTTAAGAAAATGGTCCGAAGCGCCCTCTATGAGGTTCGAAGGATTATTTATGATTTGCGCCCGATGGCCCTTGACGATTTAGGTTTAGTCCCAACCCTCAAAAAATACCTAGTGACCATCGAAGAATATCATAAGTCGATTAGAATAGATTTTTCAAATATAAAAGAGGAAAAACGCCTGCCTGGTAAATATGAAGTAGCTCTTTTCCGCCTTATTCAGGAATCCGTGCAAAATGCTTTAAAGCATGCAGAGGCCAATAAGATCACAGTCGGACTGGAAATTGATAAATCGAAGGTAACGGTTGTCATTAAAGATGATGGAAAAGGCTTCGATATTCAAGAAAAGAAGCACAATTCCTTTGGGATTATGGGCATGAGAGAAAGAGTCGAGTTGCTGGAAGGACAGATAGCCATCGATTCAGCAGTTGGAAAAGGGACCATTGTCATCATACAGGTTCCATTACAATTATAACTAATTGTTTTTTACTACATAGGTTTTAAAGAGATTGTGACCTTGTAAAAAATGCAGATCTTATACCCGCAGAATTGGTTCTCTTACTGAGAAGCGGCTTTTGCAAACAAAAAGGCGTTCGTAACAGAATCAACACGCAGGTATTTAAATAGTAATTGTAGAATTATAAGAGGAAAAAAATAGAATTAGACAAATTGGGATTTATTTGGGAGGGAACACAATTGACTACAAAGATTGTCATAATCGATGACCACCAATTGTTTAGAGAAGGTGTAAAGAGAATACTAGATTTTGAAAAATCATTCTCGGTTGTTGCAGAAGGTGATGACGGCTGCGAGGCATTAGCCCTTGTAGAAAAAAATCTGCCAGATGTTGTAATCATGGATATCAATATGCCAACAACAAACGGAGTAGAAGCAACGAGACAGTTAATTGAGAAATATCCAGAATCGAAAGTCATCATTCTATCTATTCACGATGATGAAAATTATGTTTCTCATGCACTTAAAACTGGCGCTAGTGGATATTTATTGAAAGAAATGGATGCGGATGCATTAATCGAGGCTGTAAAGGTTGTTGCAGATGGCGGATCCTACCTGCATCCAAAAGTTACTCATAATTTGGTGAATGAATATCGCCGTCTAGCACTTGAAGAGTCAGGAAAGGGTGGAGGCTACACACAAAGAGTAGAAATTCGCCGCCCGCTTCACTTGTTAACTCGCCGCGAATGCGAAGTCCTTCAGCTGCTTGCTGACGGAAAAAGCAACCGAGGCATCGGTGAAGCTATCTTCATCAGCGAAAAAACGGTTAAAAACCACGTAAGTAATATTCTTCAAAAGATGAATGTAAACGACCGTACTCAAGCCGTTGTCGTAGCGATTAAAAATGGCTGGGTGGAAGTCCGCTAAATTTTGTCGGTGCAGGGCACCATTCATTGGACAGTAATTAAATTGTAAAGAAAAAAACACGTGATGGCTGTTAAAAGCTATGACGTGTTTTTTACTTTATTTTAATAACGCGGCTGCGATCGTTTGAAGTAGTGACATGATTTTGGAACCTCTTTTGCGTGCACATTGAATCATCAGAACGATTTCATCTACTTCCCGTGGAGAGGAAACCTCAAGTAACCAGTCTGCTAATTCATCCCCGCTAATAGAATAGTTCATATTTGGTACCTTGATTGATTTGTGTCGGCCCAGCTCGCTTTTTAATAGATTGAATTTATAATTCTGTAGCATTTTTATTTTAAATTCCCCCGAACAATAAAAAATCTTTTTTCCATCCTTATCTCCCTTTGAAGAAATCGAGGGCACTTTGTTAAGGATATTTATCGCAGATTAATGGGCGATGAGATCCTGCTTAATAGTTTCACTTTAACATAATTGATAAAAATCGCCAAATTGTATCAAATTTGTTAAAATAATAACATTTTCCCTACAACTATTTACAAAATTTGAGAGTTTATACAAAATAGGAATATGGTTATAGGAGGAATGACTTATGAAAAGTTTAGCGTGTTTGACAGATACAGTCCTTATTAATACGTACCTTAAAGCGATTGATCAAAACCTTGACCCTTCCTTTATCGAAATATTATCTGCAGAATTAGAAAATAGAGGCTTAGAGGTAAAAAGTGATAAGGAGAATACAGATAGCAAAGTTATTTCATAGTATTTTTGAAATATACATATCTAGGCCTTTTTTATCCTTATTTAATGCAATCATAGTTGATTTCCGATAAAATGAATTCTAGATATTAGTAGAAAATAAGGATGGTAACGAAATGATGAAAACGGCCGTTGTCACGGATAGTACAGCCTATATCCCGAAGGAATTGCGGGATTCACTACAAATACATATGATCCCTCTCAGTGTCATCTTCGGAAATGAAAGCTATCAGGAGGAAGTCGAAATTACAGCTTCGGAATTCTTTCAAGAGGTTAGGCAAAAAGAGCTTCCGACAACATCTCAGCCTTCCGTCGGTCAATTTGTAGAGTTTTTCAACCATTTGGCCAAGGAATATGATGCGGTCATCAGCATTCATCTTTCGAGCGGGATTAGCGGCACGTTTCAAGGAGCTGTTTCTGCGGGCGAAATGGCAGAGGGAATTGAGGTTTACCCATTCGATTCAGAAATTAGCTGCATGGTGCAAGGCTTCTATGTCCTGGAGGCAGCAGAAATGGCAGCAGCAGGCAAACCCCCTCAAGAAATCATCGCTCGACTAAAGGAAATGAAGAAATCCATCCGCGCTTATTTTATGGTGGATGATCTCTCGCATTTGCAGCGTGGCGGCCGGCTTTCCAGCGCCCAGGCACTCATTGGCAGCCTGCTCCAAGTCAAACCA
>NZ_JBALOZ010000247.1:0-9493 GCF_036965125.1 Bacillus sp. JJ1503 | reverse complement strand
TCCGGTGAGCCCTACCGCGCCGTTATTATTCATGCCAATCGGGAAGAAGAGGCTGTGGAATGGAAGACTGAGCTAGAAGGCCAATTCCCGAATGTAGAATTTATGGTCAGCTACTTCGGCCCAGTCATTGGCACTCATCTCGGCGAAGGGTCGATGGGGCTTGGGTGGGTGAAGAAATAATAGGGTTATGTTTATGGTGAGACTGTCCAGAGAGTTAGCTTTTTGACTTTCTGGATGGGAAAAAAGTATTCTTCGTAACCATTCACTGCATAAGGTTCCCGTTCCGGCGAATATTTACAGTAAACGGTCAACAGACCCGGACTTTGATGCCCGTGATCAGTAAAGAAAGCGAATCACGGTCATCAGACACCGCATCTGGTTCCCGTCCAGTCGGAAAAATGGTGTAAATGGTCATCAAACCCTCACCTGAGGCAGAGGCTAAATGAACTTGCCCTTACTCGGACAAAACTTTTCCAAAACAATATTAAAAAAAAGAGGTGTTGCACATGCGATTCGCACTTACTTATGACAAAATAACCCCAGACAAAATCCTTATGTCCCCAGAAAAAACTCATCAAATCTCCTCCATTGAAAGCATTCCTCATCAAGATTTAAATCCAGCCTACCCCTTCTCACAAGAACTCCAGCAGCAATTATCCGGAAAGCAGCTATTACTGGACGATTTAACCGATCCGATACAAAAAATCCAGGAACACTATGAAAATGGGTATCTCATTTATCGAAAGGGAATTATTACAGAAGGCCGCAAAAGTTTCTGCAAGCGCTGCGGCAACAAAGATAAGCATTTTTTCACCTCGTTTCCATGTGCAAGATGTGAGGAAGAATGTCTCTATTGCCGAAAATGCATCATGATGGGAAGAGTGAGCACGTGTACGCCCCTGATCAGTTGGACAGGTCCAGTGTTTCCGTTAAAATGTACAGACCCGCCGCTTTCTTGGGATGGTACATTATCCGATGGACAGCAAATTGCATCAAAACGGGTAGCGGAAGCAGTGCAAGGCGATAAGGAGCTACTCGTTTGGGCCGTATGCGGAGCGGGGAAAACGGAGGTGCTATTCGAGGGAATAAACGCAGCACTCACAGCCGAAAAAAGAGTTTGCCTCGCAACCCCACGAACCGATGTAGTCCTCGAGCTCACTCCGCGTCTGAAAAAAGTGTTTCCTAGTATCGCAGTTGCCTCCATTTACGGCGGCAGCGAGGACCGCCATCTCAATGCGCCGCTCACCATCGCCACCACCCACCAGCTTTTTCGTTTCTACCATGCCTTCGATACCGTTATCCTTGATGAAGTCGATGCCTTTCCCTATTCAGTCGAAGAATCACTCCAATATGCTGTCCGTCAATCACGCAAATCTTCATCCTCGATGATCTACCTAACTGCCACCCCGAATGAAAAATGGCAAAAAGAATGCCGCCAAGGAAAAAGAGAATTTGTCACCATTCCTGCACGTTTTCACCGCCATCCTCTCCCGGTACCGCGTTTTCAATGGTGCGGCAACTGGGAAAAGCGACTCAAAAAAGAGCACCTTCCGCCTAACGTAATCCAGTGGATCAAAAACCGGCTAGATTCCAACAAGCAATGTCTTTTATTTGTCCCTAAGATCGATAAAATGGGAAAAATCCTTCCTCTCATAAGAAAATTCCATCCGAAAATTGAAGCAGTCCATGCCGAGGACCCACAGCGTAAAGAAAAGGTCCAGGCGATGAGAAATAAGGAAATCCCATTGTTGCTCACAACGACTATTTTGGAAAGGGGTGTCACCTTTCCTAATATTGATGTCGCTGTCTTGGGTGCAGAAGACCGGATTTTTACCGAAAGCGCTCTAGTACAAATTGCTGGGCGTGTTGGAAGAAGCTCACTTGCTCCCGGCGGTGATATTGTATTTTTTCATTACGGAAAAACCGAAGCAATGATCCGCGCGAAAAAACAAATCCAAAATATGAATGTAGAAGCAAAAAAGAAAGGATTGATCGATTATTAAGCATTGTCTTGTTTGTTTTGCAGAAATAATCCCTCAAATAGGCTGGACCGCATTATTTTCCAAAGAGGAAGTGGTGACACTGTGTTGGTCTTGCCGCGAAAAGTTTTCCATCATAGTTGGCGAAACATGCCGGACCTGTGATCGTCCGTTAGAGCAAATAGAATCACAATTTAAGCTTCATGACCAATGTCTAGATTGTGTCCGCTGGGAGGAGGATCCGCAATGGGCAGGGACGTTGGAGAAAAACTACTCCATTGTGATGTACAATGATTTTGCCAAAGAAGTCATGGCCCAATATAAATACCGGGGTGACTATGTGCTCGCGCATGTCTTTGCTTCCTTTATGAAAAAAAAGCTTACTGCAATCCCCTTTGACAAGATTGTCCCGATTCCGTTAAGTGCCGAGCGCCTTTATGAACGCGGCTTTAACCAGTCAGAGGCATTAATTCGGGCTTGTGGCCTTGAGCCAAGCAATCTTTTTACCAGAATCCACACCGAAAAACAATCGAAGAAATCCCGCTCCGAACGAATCCATCTAGAGCAAGTCTTTCAAATAAAAGAGCCCATCTTCGATCAAAATATCCTGTTAATCGATGATATTTATACAACAGGCTCCACACTTCGGCATGCAGCCAAATGCTTAAAGGAAGCGGGTGCACTTACAGTTGGCTCCCTTACTTTTGCACGCGGCTAACGAAAATTCGCGAATCCGTCATTTCTTAAAATTAGAACTTTGGCTATAATGGAGGAAATAAGAGACATGTTTAACATGAGGGGGAGAAAGAATGGCAGAGCTTACGAATTGCCCGAACTGCGACAGTATTTTTGTGAAAAATAAATTCCGAGATGTTTGCGATAAATGCTGGAAAGAAGAAGAAAAAGCCTACGAAACCGTCTACCAATTCATGCGCAAACGCGAAAACCGCGCCGCAACGATGAATCAGGTTGTTGAGGCAACAGGAGTCGAGGAAGAATTGATTCTAAAATTTATCAAAGCCGGTAGACTTCAGCTGACCCAGTTTCCGAATCTAGGATACCCTTGTGACAAATGTGGAGCAATTATTCGAACAGGGAAAATCTGTGATAAGTGTACAGAGGAGCTAAGGAAGGATTTGCAAGTACATACATCAGAAGAAGAACGCAGGAAGGAAATAGAACGAAGAGAGAAGCATGCGACTTACTTTGCGGGGGATGAGAAGTTTCGGAAGAGGTAGGTCAGTGTTCTGCAGTGACAGAAAATCGCCTTTTAAAAAATAATGTTAAAAAATAGACACTTTTAACCGATAATAAAATTAAGTAAATGTATCGGATCGAAAGTGAGGGATAAACATTGAAAATTAATAATTTTGGATCATCAGGTGTGAATCCATATAAACGCCAAATGAGTAATTTTGATCAGGCATCAAAGTCCATGAATAAAGCTACTGATAAAGTTGAAATTTCAGCGTCTGCAAAGGAAATGCAGCAAGTCTCCCATTTTGCAAATGAACGACAAGCAAAGGTGGACGAATTGAAAATTCAAGTAGAGAACGGAACTTATAGAGTCAACCCAAAAGAAGTAGCGAAGAGCATTATCGATTTTTATAAGAAATAAGTAGGAGGGAACCTTTCATGTCCGCCGAAGCCTTATCAGCATCTATAGAAAAATTGCTCAAGCTCCATAAAAGCCTTTACGAGCTTGCAGTCAAAAAAACAGACATCATTAAAACCGGGGACATGGAAGCCCTCGATCTTATGCTTAAGGATGAGCAAACGCATATTGCGGCGATTGAGCAAACGGAAAAAGAGCGTCAAAAGGCAGCTAGGGCAATGGTTCCTCATGTTGAACAGCCGACAGTTTCAGATTGTCTTGAGAGCTTTGAAGCTGTAGAACAAGACAGGCTTTCAAAGATGGTAAATGAGCTTTCTTTAATAGTACATAGCTTAAAGGAGAAAAATTATTTAAATCAGCAGCTTATCCATCAATCACTTCAATTTGTTCATTTTTCGATGGGCTTGCTTCGACCTCAGCCAACAAATATAAACTATGGGCCGCCCTCGAAAAATCAAAAGCCTTCTGAACATCAATCCTCAAGTGTGTTTAACTCGGAAGCTTAATAGAACGGAGGAACAAGAATATGCGTCCAACCTTTATGGGCCTAGAAACTGCTCGCCGCGGTATGTTTACCCAACAAAGTGCTTTATATACCACGGGTCATAATATTTCAAATGCAAATACGCCGGGGTATTCGCGGCAACGGGTTAATTTTCAGCAAACTTCTCCTTATCCTGCTAATGGTCTTAACCGCCCCTATCTACCTGGTCAAATGGGGACAGGTGTAGAGGCAGGAAGCATTCAGAGAATCCGGGATAGCTTTATTGATGCTAGATTTAGAAGTGAGAACAATAAATTAGGTTATTACGGATCAAAGTCTGATGCGTTGACTAGGATGGAAAATGTAATGAACGAGCCTACTTCCGAGGGGCTATCAGCGGCAATGGATAATTTTTGGAATTCATTGCAAACATTAGGTACAAATCCTAATGAGAGCGGAGCTAGAGAAAGTGTATTAGCACAAGGGCATGCACTTGCTGACACCTTTAATTATCTGTCTGCCTCTCTAAATTCCATTCGCGAGGATTTGAAGCAGAGTATTAAAGTAAACGTTGAAAAAATAAATACACTAGCTTCTCAGATTAATAATATCAATAAACAAATTAATCAGGTAGAGCCTCACGGGGATCTGCCGAATGATCTGTACGATGAAAGAGATCGTCTTGTTGATGAACTTTCACAATTAGTAGATATTAAGGTGACAACTCAGCCTAGCGGAGGATTGCCATCACCTATTGCAGAGGGAACTTACAAAATAGAAATTTTAAATCCTATAGGGAAGAGCTTAGGAACACTTGTAGATAAAAATACAATAAACGGTGATCCAAACAAATTATCTTACAAAGCTGATAATGACGGTTACATCGAATCTTTATCGATTGGTTCTGGTTCACCAATTGAAGTAGAAAATTTTGCAAAAGGCTCTCTTAAAGCCGATATCGAGGCATTCGGATATGTAAATCAAACAGGAAACCAGGTTGGACGGTATCCTGATATGATAGACCAGCTTGATAAATTGGCTTTTACATTATTGAAAGAATTTAATCATATCCATAAAAACGGAATTGATTTAGACGGCAATAACGGCAAAGACTTTTTTAATGATGTCACTGATTATAAGGGTGCAGCAAGTAAAATTTCAGTGGCAATTAACAATCCGAATGAAATTGCTGCTTCAGTGAACGGCAAAGGAAATGGAGATAATGGATATAAGCTAGCAGATGTCTTAAGAAAGGATCTTTCTGCATTTGAAGCACAGGTATTTGATCCCTCTACAGGAAACCCAATTGACCTAAAGGATTATACACAAGTTAATTTAAAGATGAGCGGAAATATTAAATCCTTCTACGGCGGGCTAATTTCTTCACTTGGTGTTGAGACGAGAGAGGCGAACGTATTATCAAAAAATACATTAGTATTATTGGATACTGTTGATTATCAACGGCAATCAGTATCAGGGGTGTCGCTGGATGAAGAAATGTCAAATTTAATTAAATTTCAGCATGCCTATAATGCCTCAGCAAGAAATATTACAGTAATCGATGAAATGCTTGATAAAATTATTAATGGCATGGGCGTAGTCGGAAGGTAGGGGAACAAAATGCGTGTAACACAATCGATGCTTACCAATAATATGTTACGTAATTTAAGTGGTAGCTACCAAAAATTGGGCAAATATCAGGAACAGCTTAGTTCACAAAAGAAAATTTCTAGACCATCCGATGATCCGGTTGTTGTTTTTAAAGGGATTTCTTACAGGACAAGTGTTAATGATGTTTCACAATATAAAAGAAATATGTCTGAAGTGAATGTATGGCTGGAAAATACTGAAGATGCACTTGATAAGGCTGGGTCATCTATCCACCGAATTAGTGAATTAGTAAATCAAGCAAATACAGGTACCGTAACGGATTCAGATCGAAAAAAAATAGAAAATGAAATTGAAGAAATTAAAAAGCAACTTGTTTCAATAGCGAATACAAAGTTGTCTGGTAAGTATATTTTTAATGGTTCGGATATTTATAATGCACCAGTATCATTTGATGCAGCAAATAAAATACAAACCAATTACAATACAGATGCCATTAATATTGAAGTTTCTGGAGGAATCAAGCTTCAAGTCAATTATTTAGGAGCGAATGTATTTGGTACAGAAACAAGCGGGATGCTAAAGGATCTGGAAGATCTGCAAGATGCAATGAAAAACGGAAATGACCCAGATTTAAGCAATTTTATTGAAAACTTTCAAAATCATTTAAATACGGTTACTTCAGCAAGATCTAGTATTGGTGCTTCCATGAATCGTGTAGAGATGATTCAAGATCGCTTAGATTCTCAAGAAATTATTGCTACTAAAACAATGTCGGAAAATGAAGACATCGATGTAGAAAAAGTCATATTAGACTTACAAACACAGGAAAGTATTCATAGAATGGCACTAAGTGTCGGTTCTAGAATCATCCAGCCAACATTAGTTGACTTTTTAAGGTAAGAATAAAGCTATCTGTTTAGATAGCTTTTCTTTATAGGAGATAATATTATGCAAATTCCACAAATTCGCATTGAATCACAAGTCGGAAAAATTGGGTTAGATATCACTAAACCCAATCAAAATATTGAGCAGCCACAAGCTGATTTAAGCATTGAACAGCCTCCAGCCGAAATGATAATCAATCGCCAGCCCAGTAGATTAACGATTGATCAAACACTAGCACGAGAAAACCTGGATTTAAAGTCTGTTTTTAAAAGAGGAGATGAAAATGCTCAGCTAGGTTATCAGGCTTTTATGAATTATGTTAGCAAAACAGTTCAAGAAGGAGCTGAGCTAATGATGATTGAAAATGGAGGAAATCCAATTGTGAATCATGCAAATCGTGCGTTGGATCATGATATTGTATTTAATACCGGGAATACTCCTTCACAAAACAGTGTTAAAGTAGAATATACACCTTCAAAAGTAGATATAGAATGGAAGCGAAATAAACCAAATATTCAAGTGCAAATTAATCGTCCAATTCATGAGTACATTCCGGGTCGTGTCGATATTTATATGGAACAAACTCCTTCCTTGAAAATAGATTTTAAATTATAAAGGCTGTGTGGTGATAAAAATGAAAATTAATACAAGATACCACGAAGAAATCGAAGTGAACGAAGAGGAAAAGATTTTTTTTAGTAGTGGAATTCCTTGTTTTTCCAAATGAAAAGGAATTTGTGATCCTTCCGCTTGGATCTGACTCGCCATTGAGCATCCTTCAATCCGTAAACAATGAGGAACTAGGATTTGTTGTTGCTGAACCTTTTTCTTTCTATAAAGAATATGAATTTGTTCTTGAAAAATCAGTTGAAAATCAACTAAATATTCAGGACGAGAAAGATATCCAAGTCTATTCAATTATTACATTAGGAGAATCCCTTTCAACCTCTACGATCAATCTACAAGCTCCAGTCATTATTAACAGAAAAATAAAAAAAGCGAAACAAGCCATACTAAATACCGAAACTTATCATACAAAGCATCTATTAGTAAATAACAACAAACAAAAGGGTCAGGAGGGATAATCATGTTAGTTCTCACAAGGAAAAAGAACGAAAGTGTTATCCTGAATGAAAATATCGAAATTACCATTTTAGAAATAGATGGAGAGCAGATAAAGCTCGGTATTAAAGCACCAAAGGATGTTGAAATCCTTCGCAAAGAAATAATCGTCAAAACCGAACTAGAAAATATCAATGCATTAAAAGGAAATTTCGACCTAAAAAAAATATTAGAAGAAAATACTAAATAAATGTAAAACTTACGAGAATTGTGTCGATATAATAGATAGTCACATAGGAATTTAGTCGGCCGACAATTACTATGTCAAACTAACCACATGGATGTGGGAACTTTCAAACTCAAGGAGGAAAATTAAAATGAGAATTAACCACAATATCTCAGCGATGAACACTCATCGTCAATTAACTTACAACAACAATGCTTCAGCTAAATCTATGGAAAAATTATCTTCAGGATACCGAATCAACCGTGCAGCTGACGATGCAGCAGGTCTTGCAATCTCTGAAAAAATGCGTAACCAAATCCGTGGGTTAGACCAAGCATCTGCTAACTCTCAAGATGCAATCTCTTTAATCCAAACTGCTGAAGGTGCATTAAACGAAACACATGCAATGCTTCAACGTATGGCTGAGTTAACTACAAAAGCAGCGAACGAAACATTAACAACTTCAGATACTGATAAAATTCAAGAAGAGGTTACTCAACTAACACAGCAAATTGATAGTATTGCTAATCAAACGAAGTTTAATACTAAGAGCATCTTAAATTCATCATCTTCTTTAACATTCCAAGTTGGTGCAAATAGTGGTGAGACAATTTCGTTAAAATTAGTAGATGCTACTTCAAGTACAATTGGAGTTTCTACAACTCAATTAACTAATTTAAATTCAGGTGTAACAAGTACAACTGACGGTACGCTTAATACTGCTGCAAAAGGAAACTTAGATAAAATTCAAACAGCTATTAACACTATTTCTCAAAACCGTTCTAACCTTGGTGCTGTTCAAAACCGCTTAGAGCACACTATTAACAACCTTGGAACAACTTCTGAAAACCTTCAAGCTGCTGAGTCTCGTATCCGTGACGTAGACATGGCGAAAGAAATGATGGCTATGACTAAGAACAACATTCTTACTCAAGCTGCTCAGGCTATGCTTGCACAAGCTAACCAACAGCCACAAGGAGTTCTACAACTTCTTCGTTAATAATTAATTATTTAAAGAGATCTTAGACTTTTTCTAGGGTCTCTTTTTTGTTTATATTGAAAATTATTGAGTGCTTAATATTATTATGGAAAAGTCGATATTAGAAATGAAGCATTAGAAACAAAAGGGTGGCTAACATGGGTAAAAACACTATATCACTTTGCATGATTGTAAAAAACGAGGAAACGTACCTTAGAAGATGTCTTGAAAGTGTTAAAAATCAAGTGGATGAGATCATAATTGTTGATACTGGCTCAACGGATTCAACTATAGGCATTGCAGAAGAATTTGAGACCAGTATTTTTACTTATGAATGGGATAAAGATTTTGCCGCTGCAAGAAACTTTTCTTTAGAGAAGGCAAAATCTGATTATATTTTAGTCCTAGATGCAGATGAATATTTAGATGAAGATACTAATCTTCAAATGGTAATCAATGAGAAGAAAGATTTCTATATTATTAATTTAAAGAATTATATGGATGGCGGTTACATAACAATACACCAAGCTATAAGGCTGTTTAAAAATAAGATGAACCTTAAATACTATGGTAAAATTCATGAGCATTTGAATATTCATGATTTTAATAATTTGACTAATGATTTTGCTGGTTTTGTTATTCATCACGATGG
>NZ_JBALOZ010000246.1:0-1242 GCF_036965125.1 Bacillus sp. JJ1503 | reverse complement strand
AGCTCATAAATGTCTTTTTATCAAAAAGACTAAAAGATAAAACGTTGACGTTTTTTGTTCGTTCAGTTTTCAAAGAACTATCTTCTGGAGCGGGTGAAGGGAATCGAACCCTCATCAACAGCTTGGAAGGCTGTGGTTTTACCACTAAACTACACCCGCAATATTATTTTATTAATCTTAATGGTCGGGAAGACAGGATTCGAACCTGCGACCCCTTGGTCCCAAACCAAGTGCTCTACCAAGCTGAGCTACTTCCCGTATATGGCGCGCCCGAAAGGAGTCGAACCCATAACCTTCTGATCCGTAGTCAGACGCTCTATCCAATTGAGCTACGGGCGCATTTATTAAAGCAACTTTTATAGTATATCTTGTTTTGTTTCGAATGTCAACAACTTTTTTTGGTGCGGCCGAGAGGACTTGAACCTCCACGGGGTTGCCCCCACTAGGCCCTCAACCTAGCGCGTCTGCCATTCCGCCACGACCGCTTCATAAGAAGCGACAAAGATTATAGTACCAAACATCAAAACGAATTTCAACTGGTATTTATTGGTGCGGGTGAAGGGAGTCGAACCCCCACGCCTCGCGGCGCCAGATCCTAAGTCTGGTGCGTCTGCCAATTCCGCCACACCCGCATATAAGAATCTTAAACAAAGAAATTAATCGCTTATCCGACTTTTTTGTTTAAGGTGGTGAGCCATGAAGGACTCGAACCTTCGACCCTCTGATTAAAAGTCAGATGCTCTACCGACTGAGCTAATGGCTCGGAATAAAATGTTGTTTCCTAAATCTTGAATCCTTTATCGACTGAGCTAATCGCTCTAAACTACGTGGTGCCGGCCAGAGGACTCGAACCCCCAACCTACTGATTACAAGTCAGTTGCTCTACCAATTGAGCTAGGCCGGCATATTAATGGTGGAGGATGACGGGATCGAACCGCCGACCCTCTGCTTGTAAGGCAGATGCTCTCCCAGCTGAGCTAATCCTCCATTTATTAAAGCCTAGCGACGTCCTACTCTCACATGGGGACAGCCCCAAACTACCATCGGCGCTGAGAAGCTTAACTTCCGTGTTCGGGATGGGAACGGGTGTGACCTTCTCGCTATCGCCACTAGACTTTTATTAAAGACAATATCTATTATATCGTCTTTTTTATTTTTTTCAAGAGAAATTTTTATTCCCTCAAAACTAGATAATGCTGAAGAAGTCTTTCGAGTAATCATTTAATGTGGTTAAGTCCTCGA
>NZ_JBALOZ010000245.1:0-23143 GCF_036965125.1 Bacillus sp. JJ1503 | reverse complement strand
AATTTGTCTTTAAACTATCTCCATTATAATAGGTATTTTTGATCATAATGATAAGCGTTTGTAAATTTTATGTAAAAGCAGGGTGCTTGGTGGTATATGCCCCATATTTTTACATTGGAATCATAGACAGGCGTCTTTATTATTCCTCCTCAATGTTTATTCTGGCCTTGATTTTATCGAAGGTTTCTTTCGCAAACTCTTTAAGCGAATTGAATGGTAGCGGTTCAAAATTCTTCACCGCTTGTTTCGCCAATAGAAAGGCCTCATCCCAGTTTTTTAGATTCAGATGGCAAAGAGATTTGTAGGAATCCATCACATAAAAAAGAGATAAATCAAACGGATGATGGATATAGGATGGAATCTCTATTTTTTCAAAGCTATGAAGTGCTTCTTCATAACGATTAAGTCTATATAAGGCTTTCCCTTCTTCAAGGAAGAAGTAGTATTTAAATGAATTTGAAAGGTTTGGATCTGTTATGCATTGCTTGATTTTCTCGATGGCTTCTTCGTATTGCTGCTGTTCCGATATGAGAGTGTCAATCATCATAAGTTCATAAAACAGAATAGAAATCATATCATCTGCAAACTCACCGTATTGCATAAGTTTTTTTGAGTAGTACAATTTTCTTTCTTCATTTTTTGTAATCATGGCATATCCAGCGGCGAGTCTGTACAAATCATCGATGTGATAGAAAATTCGATGCTTTTTTGAATAGGCGAAGGCGTTCTCCAGAACTTGTGCAGCTTCTTCTGAATGACCAGCGGAAAAATATAAAACCGCTTCATGATAATCTAGATCAAGACGAGTCTTTGGATCTATATAGGCATGGTGTGCTTCGATTTTCGCCCGCTCCCTCAAGAATATGGTTAATGATTGCTCATAGTTCAGTTCAATGAATTTTTCGAGTGCACGGAAGATGCCAATATCTGCTCGCCTTGATGTGAGGTTCATCTGATCGTAAATAACTGCTGCCTGTTCAGAGAATTTCTCCCAACCACTAATCTTTTCTTTGTACAGACAACGGCTGTAAATGTCTAATAACCTTGCTGATACATAGCCGTTCGTTAGGTTTGGGACATACGGCTCAATTAACGCAATAATTTTACTTGCTTTTACCGTATTTAAGAATGTAGTTTCTGGGTCACTTAATTCATCTTCACTATACAGTTCTTCTGCCTGTTCCAAAACCTCGCTTAATTCAGAAAAACTAACCTCTTCCAATAAATCGGATACTTCAACACCTAGCTGTTCAGCGATATAATGCAAGCTTTCTATCGAGGGATTTGCCTTATTATTCTCAATTAGACTTAGCATCCCTTTCGTAAGAGCCACACCGGCAAGCTCCTCGAGTGTCATTTTTCTCTGTTTTCTTAATTTCCGAATTCGTTCCCCTAACATTTTGAGTAGGCACGCTCCTAGTTTCATTTATTTGTTTAATTATATTAAACTTTTGCTTGAATGGGAAGGGAAGGATATGGTAAGATTTGTTTAATTAAATTAAACTTTTCAGAGTGGAGGATTCACATGGAAGAAGTTTATAAGATTAAAAAAGCAACATACCATCTTTGGACATTTACCGTTAGCAAACTGATTTCCACTTTCGGAGCACAGGTTTATTCATTTGCCATTAGCTTTTATATTTTACAAATGACGGGTTCTGCAACGAGTTTTGCAACAAACCTGATTTGCAGTATACTGCCGCGTACTCTTGTATCACCTTTTGCAGGATATGCTGCAGATAGGTATTCAAGGAAGAAGGTCGTCATCGTTGCACAAATTGGTACAACGCTTGCCATTGGGGGATTGCTCCTTGTCATCTTATCCTCAGGTTTATCACTCGGTGCCATTTATGCAACAACCTGCATCTTGTCCATTACGTCAACCTTTTCCGGAGTAACCTTCACATCATCCATTACAGGCCTTGTTGACAAGGAAAGAATTCAGAGAGCCATGTCCCTCAATCAGATGTCTATTTCTTTCGCTTCTATTGGAAGTCCGGCAGTTGGTGGATTATTATACGGTACAGTCTCAATGCCAGTATTTTTAATTTTGTATATGGCCGCTTCCTCCATTGCTGTTATTCTTGAATCAACGATGAATTTCAATCTCTTCGCCAATCGTAGGAAGGATGTCAATGTTGAGCAAAAGGAATCGATGTGGCAAAGCATGAAAGCAGGGATAAGTTATTTGAAATTGCAGCCAATCATTATGACGATGATCTGGATCGGTCTGCTCGTAAATTTCTTATTCGGAGCGTTTGAGGTAGGCTATTCATTCATCCTTATTGAAAAATTGAAAATGTCATCCATTCATTTTGGCTTAACAGAGGGTGCTTTTGCATTTGGAATGCTTTTGCTGTCCATTTATTTAACAGTAAGAAAAGAAGTGAGGTTCCCATTTCTCTTATCCAAAAGAGGAATTATAGGGATGGGAATCACGATGGCGGGAGTAGGATTTCCGTTGCTAGTTTCTTTATCCTATAACATCGTATTTGCTTATTACATGTTCATTATGTTTGGATTCGGCTTACTAGTCATAATCGTCAATACACCTTTGCAGGTGATGATGCAAAAATTAATTGATGATGATTTTAAGGGGCGAGTTTTTTCCATTCTTGAAACAATGTCCATGGCACTTATGCCATTAGGAATGGTCATCTACGGATTTCTGTATGATATTTTTCCTGCACAATGGATATTGTTTTTGTCTTCGATTTTACTAATTGGAGTTGTACTTTTTCTGGCTAGACCTTCTGTCATTCAGCAAGTTCATCCAGAATTAAGAGGAGTTAAAGAAGTTAAAAATCGTGCGGAGTCTTTCTCATAGAATCTTTGAAAAAGAGAGTAGTAGAACAAAGGAATTTTCCTTTCGAATAACGAAATAAAGTAAGGAGATTTAAGAAAAGGGGAGAAACTAACCATGTCATTACAAGCTAGCATTTTATTTTCCAATGATGCGCGCATTCAAGAAAATGGTCACATTAAGCACTATGTTGAAAATAGTAAGGCTGCATTCACAGCATTGTTTCTTGGGGAAGAGTTGACAGTTGTTATAAAAGAAATTGAGCGAGAGCAGCAGTCTCTTGAAAAAACTCGGATGGTTGCAGGAGCTATTGCACGTGAACTAGGCAGCCGCCAAGTATTAAAGGCAGTTATTCAAGCAGATTCAATGAAAGAGGCATTGCCTGGCCTGCAGCTAGATGAGTTAATCACTGCCTTTGTGGAAGGCTGGCATTTAGGCGCATATAAATTTGTTATTTACAAGTCTAAGGAAGATCGATTCCAAACTGAATTAGTAATAGATGGAGCAGCAGAACTAGAGCCATTTATGGAAACAGGAAAAATTCGTGCGGCTGCAACAAACTTTTCTCGTGATTTAATGAATGAGGTTCCAAATGTGTTGAACCCGGAAACATTTCCTTTGATCCTGCAAGACGAGTTTTCTGAAACGGATGTTCAAGTACATGTATTTCATAAAGAAAAGCTTGAGGAAATGGAAATGAACGGTGTTTTAACCGTTGGCCGTGGAAGTAAATATAAGCCATCATTTGTTGAGCTCGTTTATAAGGGGGATGAGTCAAAGCCGCTTGTCGCTCTTGTTGGAAAGGGAGTTACGTTTGATACAGGAGGAATTAGCCTGAAGAGTGGCAGAGATTTAAGTGATATGAGAATGGACATGGGTGGTGCCGCTGCTGTTGCAGGAGCCGTGAAGCTATTAGCAGCATCAAAGGCAAAGGTCAATGTGGTGGCATTGATTCCAATCGTTGAAAATTCGCCGGATAATACGTCCGTGCTTCCAGGGGAAATTATCCGTTATAAGAATGGTCATACGGTTCAAGTAGGGAACACGGATGCAGAAGGACGCCTCATCTTAGCTGACGGTCTAATTCGCGCAGGTGAATGGGGAGCTGGCCATGTTGTGAATATCGCAACCTTAACAGGGGCGATTGTGAACGCACTTGGGACAAAAATAGCAGGGGTCTTTGGAGATGAGCAGCTTTCTAATGAAATGAGGCTGCTGGGCAAAGAAAATGGCGACTTCGTTTGGCCGATGCCATTAGTTGATGAATACGACAGCTATTTAAAAAGCGATTATGCTGATTTTAGCAATATATCTTCTAAAGGGGAGGCTGGGTCCATAACAGCAGGTTTATTCCTTCGCCGTTTTGTGCCTGAATCATGCAAATGGCTTCATGTGGATATGGCAGGCGTAATGGAAAGTGAAGAAACCGGTTACTATCCGAAAACCGCAACGGGATTTGGTGCAAGACTACTAGCAGACTTTACAGTGCATGTTTCAAAGTGAAAATAACATGTTTGTAAGAGACACGAATTATTTGGGGAGGAACCTGTGTGTTAACTAGTAAACAATTAACAGACATTAAAGAACTTCAGCAAGCATGTGAGGCTTCAGAATCATTTGAACTAAAACTAAATTGGGATATGCTGAAAAGTCGAGCAGGAAAAGATCGAGAGGACTTTTTCTATTATGAGGATGAAAAATTAGTAGGTTTTATCGGACTATATGGCTTTGGAAATAAGGTTGAAATATGTGGAATGGTTCATCCAGATTTCCGCCGAAAAGGAATCTTTACTGGGCTTTATCAGGTAGCCCTTCATGAAGTAAAAGAAAAAGGCTATCGAAAGGTTCTTTTGAATGCTCCTACTAATTCAAAGTCTGCAAAAGGATTTCTAGAAACCATCCCATGTAAATATTCTCTTTCAGAATATCAAATGAAGTGGAAAGAAACAGAGCTGAACATATCCGAGGATGTGACTCTTAAACTATCTGCTCCTGACGATTTTGAACTAGAAGTTCAATTGGAGGTTCAATGCTTCGGGTTTGAAGAAGAGGAAGCCAGAGCCTTCAATACTCAAAGATTTGATGATGATCAATATTTAATCATTTTGTTTAACGGAAAGGCAGTAGGAAAAATTCGAGTTTCTCATCTTGATGGTGAAGCTGGGATTTATGGATTTGCTGTTCTTCCAGAGTTTCAAGGAAATGGTATTGGGCGAAAAGCCTTAACAAATATTGTCATAAAGGAACATAAAGCAGGTTTTCCTATTTTCCTAGAGGTAGAAGCGAAAAACGCACATGCACTGCGATTGTATGAATCATGCGGGTTTAGAGCCTATCACTCACAGGATTATTATGAGATCGTATAACAAACATTGGGTTTTCCTTCCATGTGAATCTAGGTAACTTGACATATTTTATCGTTTATTGTAGACTACATGTAACAATTTAATAAGACCTCACTTTTACTAGTGAGGTAGAGGCGCGATGTTTAACAGTCTTTAGTGGAGCTTGAGAAGCAATGATGCTAGAGAGAAGGAAATATCGCCGAAGCTTGTAATATTCTCAGTATTACTGGTTGGGTCTGCAGTTAAGAGCTGCAGGACTGTCTCAATAAACTTCCCGGTTTATTGAGGGGTGCTATCTCATTAAGGGAAAGAAGAGGACTTTAGGGCATATGTATGTAACGAGACCTGAGTGTATCTTAGGTCTCTTTTTATTTTGTGAATTTCCAAAATAAATGAAATATTGCCATTATTAAGAGGTGGCAGTCATACGTAGTTAAGTGGAAAAATATACTAAACTATTATAGCAAAGGGGAGTATGATCATGAGGAAAAAATTATCATTATTTTTAGTAATGTCTTTATCTATGATTTTGCTTTTAGCAGGATGCGGTACGAGCGGCGATAGTGAAAAAACAAAAGAGTCAGGCAGCGCAGGCAGTGACTCAAAGGGAACCTTTAAGGTCGGTATGGAAGCAGGGTATGCTCCTTTCAACTGGACACAAATGGATGATTCCAATGGCGGAGTGAAAATCGATGGCAATGCTGAATATGCAGGCGGATACGATGTTGAAATTGCCAAAAAGATTGCTGAAGGCTTAGGAAAAGAATTAGTCATTGTGAAAACAGAATGGGACGGTCTTGTACCAGCATTACAATCAGGTAAATTAGATGCCATTATTGCAGGAATGTCACCGACAGAAGAACGTAAACAGACAATTGATTTCTCAGAAAACTACTACACATCACATTTTATTATGGTTGTTAAAAAGGGTGGGCCTTTCGAAGGAGCAACTTCTATTAAAGATTTCAAGGGTGCCAAAATTACTGGCCAGTTAAATACGTCTCACTATGCTGTAATTGATCAAATTGAAGGCGTACAGAAAAAGCCTGCTATGGACAATTTTCCTGCGATGCGTGTCGCTTTAGAATCGGGAATAATTGATGGATATGTATCAGAACGTCCTGAAGGAATTAGTGCTTCTTCAGCTAATGCTAACTTTGCAATGGTGGAATTTACAGATGGATTTAAGGCAGATGAGGCAGATACAGCTGTAGCAGTTGGTCTTAAAAAAGGCAGTGAATTAACAGCGAAAATCAATGAAGTTTTAGCAGGCATCTCTGAAGAAGAGCGCCAAAATATTATGGATACTGCGATCAAAAATCAACCAGCAGCAGAATAATGTAGAAGTGAATACCGGCTGCATCCAATTGCAGCCGGTATTTAGATTTAAGGGGGTAAACTATGAGCTTAGAGTGGATTTTAACAATGATTTCAAACAACTGGCCGATGTTCCTTCGTGGAGCAGGGATGACACTCTTTGTTTCCATTATTGGTACGGTCATTGGCGGAATTATAGGTTTATTGGCAGGAGTCATACGTACAATTCCTGTGCCTGAAAATAAAATCAAACGAATATTCTTAAAAGTGGTAAATGCAATTCTTTCTATGTATATAGAATTTTTCCGAGGAACACCGATGATTGTACAGGCCATGGTTATTTTTTATGGTTCTGCTTTAGCATTTGGGATAGATATGAATGTAACAGTTGCAGCAATCGTAATCGTATCAATCAATACGGGAGCCTATATGGCGGAAATTGTTCGTGGTGGTGTTATTTCTATCGATCGAGGACAGTTTGAAGCTGCTCAAGCGGTTGGGATGAATCATGTGCAAACGATGCTTAATGTCGTACTGCCGCAAGTTATTCGAAATATTTTACCGGCTACCGGCAATCAATTTATCATTAATATTAAAGATACTTCCGTACTGAACGTTATTGGCGTAACGGAATTGTATTTCCAAACAAAAACTGTGGCTGGAATCAGCTTTAAATATTTTGAACCATTCTTTGTTGCGTGTGTTCTGTATTTCGTCATGACTTTTACGGTAACACTCATTTTACGCTACTGGGAAAGAAAATTAGACGGACCGGAAAATTACAGCATGATTGAAACAAAAGCTAATTAATAAGAAAAGTGCAAGCGCCTTGTTCAGCCCCGACAAGCACAAGACAAGCCGGCAGGAAGGTTGTACTTTAACCTTCTTGTCGGATTGGCTTGTGACTCGAGGGGCTAGGCGCTGGAGCTAGACAATAACGAAGGAGGAGCACTTTTGGAAAAAGTAATTGAAGTACAGCATTTAAGCAAATCCTTTGGATCTCATGAAGTATTAAAAGATATCGATTTTTCCGTAAATAAAGGGGAAGTTGTTTGTATTATTGGTTCCTCCGGTTCCGGTAAATCAACACTTCTTCGTTGTATAAACCTTTTAGAAAAGCCGAGCGGCGGTCAAATCATATATCATGGTGAAAATATATTAGATGATAAACATGATATTCATGCTTACCGTACAAAGCTTGGAATGGTGTTCCAACAGTTTAACCTATTTAATAATCACACTGTCCTCAGCAATTGTGTTGTTGGCCAGGTGAAGGTATTAAAACGTTCAAAAGAAGAAGCGGAAAAAATCGCCATGAAATATTTAAAGGTTGTAGGTATGGACCAATATGTAAATGCGAAGTCTAAGCAGCTATCAGGCGGGCAAAAACAGCGTGTAGCCATTGCTAGGGCCCTTTCCATGGAGCCGGATGTTATGTTATTTGATGAACCGACTTCAGCCCTTGATCCTGAGATGGTTGGAGAGGTTCTTAAAGTTATGAAGGAGCTCGCTGAAACAGGTCTTACTATGTTAATTGTTACGCATGAAATGGAATTTGCTCGGGAAGTTTCAGACCGTATTGTATTTATGGACAAAGGGGTTATTGCTGAAGAAGGAACGCCAGAGCAAATCTTTAATCAACCAACACAAGAGCGTACGAGAGAATTCCTAAAACGGACATTGAAATAATTTTAGTGGACCGATCCTGGTGCAAGCAGGGATCCAATGGTACACGGATGCTCAATAAAAGAAAGGCGTTCATAAAGTTTCAACTTTGTGAACGCCTGTTTTTTACTTCAATAAAAAAATTCTTTTCTATGAAAGCTTGTTGTTGATTTAGTCGTATGTGTGCATGTGAATGGGTTTTATTCTTCAGATTCCACTTCTACCCACAATTTTGACCACTCTTCTATTTCTCTCATAATTGGCTCCAAGGCTAGACCTTTTTCAGTCAAGGAATACTCAATTCGGACTGGTGTTTCCGGGAAGACTTCACGTTTGACGATTCCTTGGTTTTCAAGATCCTTTAGTCGTTCTGAAAGGACTCTTCCGCTAATGCCAATTGAGGATTCTAACGTACAGAAACGTTTTGTACCTGACAGTAGCTGGTAAATCACGAGGCCAGTCCAGCGCTGACTCAAAATATTCATAGCATTCTCGAATCGAGGACAAAGTAGAGATTTATTCATCATCCATCACCCCTCTATTTATAAAATACCATTTTACAATCATCAATATAATTACCATACATCATAAATACACTTGACACAAGTACCTTTTAAAAATATAATTACTTACATAAAGTAACTAACTAATTGAAATTGAATATAAGATCATTATACCAAATAAATGGATTACAGATGAGGATTTATTTTGAAGAATGGGGGGGTAGCATGAATCTTGAAGCGGATGTTTGCATTGTTGGTGCTGGCCCTGGCGGCGCTTTATTAGGCTATTTGCTAGCGAAGAATAATATATCAACGATTGTTGTCGAGCGTCATGACGGGATTGATAAAGAATTCCGTGGCGAACATTTAAATAAGGATGGAGAAGCCATCTTAAAAAAATATGGCCTATATGAAAAGGTCGAAAATGAAGGTTTACTTTTAATGGAACGAATCGAATATTGGCATCATGGGCAAGTGATTAAGACGGTAACACCTGCTGAAGGAGATCAACATGTAGGAATCCATGTCCCGCAGCGAAATTTATTAAGCGTGTTGAACGGAGAATCCGAACCGTATCCAAATTACAAGCTCATGATGGGCACGAAGGTTACAGAATTAATCAAAGATGAAGATGGCCATATTACTGGAGTGAAAGCAAGAAAAGACGATCAGGAAGTGACCATTAATAGCTCCATCGTTGTAGGTGCGGATGGGCGGTTTTCTACAGTAAGAAAATTGGCGGAAATGCCGTTTCAGACGATCAAACATGGTTATGACCTTCTTTGGGCCAAAATACCAAGCCCGGCAGGATGGGAGCCAACGATTAAACAGACATTGGTTGGGGAAAGTCAGCTAGCTTTATTTACCCAGGCAGGCGGATTTATACAAATCGGCTGGAATATAGAAGAGGGTTCGTATCCTTACTTGAAAAAGCAGTCGTTTGAACCGTTTATCAAGCAAGTGACCGATGCTTTTCCAGACTTGACGGAAACGGTTCAGCAGCACATTCAATCATGGAATGATTTTATTTTATTAAAAGTTCAAAGCTGCCATTGTCCAACATGGGTAAAGGATGGCCTCGTCATTATGGGGGATTCTGCCCATACGATGAGTCCAACGGGAGCATTTGGCATTAATTGTGCCTTAGTTGATGCGAGTGTTTTATCGGAAGTGATCATGGAAGCACTTGCCACCAATGATACGAGTGCGTCTCAATTAAAAAAATATGAAAATGACCGCCGGAATGAGATCGTACAGCTGCAAGAGCAGCAGTTAATAAAAGAAGCATCCTATAAGGATAATTTTACCGTCCCAGCCTTGGCTTGATGACGGTATGAAGTTGAAAAAAGGTATGGGGGGAAATCATGATGGGAGAAATTAAGCTGAATTCGAACAGACTTTCGGTTTTAGAGGATAAAATCCAAATCATAAAATCAGGTGAAGGTGCGATTTACTTAGTGGGACCGATCCGCCTACCGGTTAATTTAAATGGGGAAACAATTGTTTTTAAATGGTATAGCTGGCTAAAAAGCGATGAAGTAATGGAAGATTATCAACAGGTAATTTCTAAATTATCATCTGCGAACCTAGCAGAATATCAACAATCAAGTGTTCTTGTTTATGGTGACTTTGAGTATGAGGATGAAGCTTTGATAAGAATGCACTCCATCTGCCATACAGGAGATATTTTTGGAAGCAAGCGATGCGATTGCGGGTTTCAGCTAAAGCAGTCGATGAAAATGATCGCGGAGCATGGTGTGGGAGCCTTATTTTATTTGGCAAACCATGAAGGCCGGGGAATTGGATTATTTAGTAAGGCCATGGCTTATATCCTTCAAGAAAATGGACACGATACAGTGGAAGCCAATGAAGCTCTTGGCTTTGCTGATGACACAAGAAACTACGATGATGCTATTCAAGTACTTAAAGCTCTAAGAACGAAACCAGTAACGCTTATAACGAATAATCCTAAAAAACTTGAAGCATTAAGAGCTTCAGGGTTGCCTGTCTCAGGGAGAACACCATTATGGGGAGATATCTCCGAATACAATGAACAGTATTTGCGGACAAAAATAAAGAAATCCGGGCATATAGAAGTGGAAGGTACGTTGCCGGCTAAGCCTCGAGTTATGTAACAACTGGATTCAGGTGCAAAGCAGCGTCTGAACCCGGGTGACTGCCCCGCGTTGAAATCTGTCGAAACAGATTATTCAGGTGAATAGACAACACCCGAAAAATTGCTGCAAGAAGGAAGGGACTGTCCGAATGACGAATCATGAATTTTATATGGAATTAGCCTTGAAAAATGCACAAGCGATGAAAGGCCAGACTGATCCAAATCCATTGGTTGGTGCGGTCATTGTAAACGATAACCGTGTTGTAGGGATTGGAGCCCATTTAAAAGCAGGTGAGCCGCATGCGGAAATCCATGCCATTCGAATGGCTGGAGAGCAAGCAAGAGGCGGAACCATCTATGTGACGCTTGAGCCTTGCTCCCATCATGGCAGAACTGGCCCTTGTGCAGAGGCTATTGTGGAGGCTGGAATTAAACATGTAGTGATTGCAACGCTCGACCCAAATCCAGTTGTATCAGGAAATGGGGTAAAAATCCTCGAAGATGCCGGCATTGAGGTCATCACGGGAATTTGTGAAGCTGAAGCTCGAAAGATGAATGAAGTTTTTAATAAGTTCATTGTAGAGAAAAAGCCGTTTATCACTTTGAAATCAGGAATCACCCTAGATGGGAAAATCGCAACCCATACTTCCAGCAGCAAATGGATCACCTCCGAAGATGCGAGACACGATGTCCATCAGCTTAGGAGTGAAAATATGGGCATTCTCGTTGGGGTCAATACCGTTATTCATGACGATCCAGAACTGACTTCAAGAATTCCGAATGGACGCCATCCGATCCGGATTATTTTGGATTCTTCTTTGAAAATCCCTTTGGAATCCAAGGTAATTACAGACAAGAAAGCGGAAACATGGATTTTTACTAGTGAAAACTACGATAAAGACAAGCGGAAAACACTAGAGGACTTAGGGATTCCCGTATTCGTTACGACTGGTTCAAAGACTGTTGACCTAAATAAGGTAGTAGATATATTGGGGGAAAAGCTTGTTTCATCCGTATTAATTGAAGGCGGCGGAACGATCAATGCTTCCTTTTTAGAAAATAAATTAATCGATAAAGTCGTCCTCTATATCGCTCCTAAATTAGTAGGCGGAAAGCATGCACCTACCTTTTTGGAGGGGACAGGAATCGAGATGATGAGCGATGCTATCGAATTATCAGATGTAACCGTGACTCCGATTGGGAAAGATTTTAAGTTTATGGGGTATCCTTCTTATTAAAGCTTTGAGTCATCATGACAAAAGGTGCCAGTTCTATCCAACGAATGGGATAGAGGCTGGCACCTTTTCATTTTTTCAATCGATTAGCAATAAATCTTAGTCTATTTCCTCTATTTGAGTGAAATAGGCAGAAATTAATTGTTCAATTTGAAGAAGTTCTTTATGTGCAAACAATACCTTTTCTTGTTTTAAAGTTTGGATCGTTAACTCAATTAGAAACTTACGGGGCTTTTTGGAATCGACGATTTCTTCTTGAATAAAATCCAGTAATTCGATGTATTTGGACTTCTCTTCATGATGGATTAATGCCTTTTTTAATTCTAAAATCGAATGGTATAAACTGTTTTTGAAGGCATGATCGTTTCCCTTACAGTTCGGCAGCCAGTTTTCCAATAGCTCTGGCTTAAGCAGCTGATCCCCAGCTTCAGCCACCTCATCTACAATCTTCACTATTCTACTAACACAATATCGGACAATTTTGCTAAGGCTTGCATTTGATCCGTGTGCCAAATTATTGTATTTAAGATTATTGTGCAGAATCCCCATAAACATAACGGCACAGTCCAATAAATACGGTTCCTTGTCTTCCCCAAATATATCGATAAAACGGTGATACTTCCACTGGAGTATTCGCAGGTGACCTCGTTTAATATATTGTTTAAGCTCTTCATCATTCGAAAAAATGACTTCTTCAAAAAGGGAAATGAGTTTGTTTGCCCGGTTGGTCTCCAATTGCAATTCTAGTTGTTTAATGAATATCTCAATATTCGAAGGATCCTGACCAATAAGCAAATCATTTCGCTCTTTTTCCAGTTGTTTGTATATGGTCCTAAAGAGGGCGATTAATAATTCACTTTTTGACGAAAAGTAATTATAAAATGTCCCTTTAGAGATACCGCTATAAGTTAAAATATCTTGAATCGATGTTGCCTGGAACCCTTTTTCAATAAATAATTGATGGGCCATTTTAATAACATGTTTCTTTCTTTCGTTCATAATATCACCTTTTATATGAATTGGACTCCCTGTATAAAATACATAGTACATTAATTTTAATGTTTAGACAAACCCATTTAAACATGGAATTTTTTTGTTGCAAAAATTGAACACATGGTATATGATATTGTTCTGTGTAACACGAGTACAAATTAATGTACTTAAGGTATAGGAGGAGAAATAATGGGTGAAGCCACTAAAAAGTCAAACGGTGCACCATATGGGATTCTTGCGATTCTCATGATTGGGGCTTTTATTACCTTTTTGAATAATACATTATTAAATATCGCGCTTCCTTCTATTATGGAGGATCTAAATGTTGGCCCAGCGACCGTACAGTGGCTGACAACTGGTTTTATGCTTGTAAATGGTGTGTTAATTCCAACAACCGCCTTTTTAATTCAGAAATATTCTGTTCGTCATTTATTTATAGCGGCTATTAGTTTATTTACAATCGGAACTGTTCTAGCTGGCTTTGCACATGCCTTTCCATTGTTATTAGCAGGAAGAATGTTTCAAGCTTCTGGTTCGGCCATTATGATGCCGTTATTAATGAATGTTATGTTAGTCTCATTCCCAATTGAAAAAAGAGGAACGGCTATGGGGTTCTTCGGGTTAATTATGATGGCAGCACCAGCAATCGGCCCGACATTATCAGGCTGGATTATTGAACATTATGACTGGAGGATGCTATTTCATTTTATCACACCAATTTCTGTCATTGTATTACTGCTTGGGTTCTTCATGCTTAAGGATAAGAAAGATAAAGTGGATATCCGCCTAGATTTCCTTTCCGTTATATTATCCAGCGTAGGCTTTGGCGGGATGCTTTATGGATTTAGCTCTGCTGGTACTAAGGGATGGGATAGTCCCTTGGTATATATCACGTTGATTCTTGGCGTTATTTCATTAATATGGTTTATTTTGCGCCAATCGAAGATGGAACGCCCGATGCTTAATTTCGGAGTATTTAAGTTTCCGATGTTTGCATTATCTGCGTCTATATCGATGGTTTTAAATATGGCTTTATTTTCGGGAATGTTATTACTTCCGATTTATGTGCAAAATCTTCGTGGCATTTCTCCCATGGATGCTGGCATACTCATGCTGCCAGGAGCCATTGTTATGGCGATTATGTCTCCAATAACAGGAAAATTATTTGATAAGATTGGTGGACGAATACTAGCGATAATCGGCCTAGCCATTACTACGATAACAACTTATTATTTAAGTAAATTAACACTGGATACAACTTATGGCCATTTAATGGTGCTATACACTGTACGGATGCTAGGAATGTCTATGGTTATGATGCCTGTATCAACAAATGGTTTAAATCAACTTCCTGCACGCTTTTATCCGCACGGTACAGCGATGAATAATACACTAAATCAAATTTCCGGAGCGATTGGAACGGCAATACTTGTTACACTCATGTCCAATCGTACGGAAACACATGCAGCTAACTTAGCTGCGGAAGCAATGAAAAATGCTGCTGGGCAAGCGCCTACAGAAGCAGCAATGGCAGCCATGAAACAGCAAATTGAGATGATGGCTATGCTTGAGGGGATTAATGATGCATTCTTTGTCGCAACCTTTATTGCTGCGGTATCCCTCATACTTGCCT
The DNA here is from genome assembly GCF_036965125.1 of Bacillus sp. JJ1503. Classification (NCBI taxonomy): domain Bacteria; kingdom Bacillati; phylum Bacillota; class Bacilli; order Caryophanales; family Bacillaceae; genus Bacillus; species Bacillus sp. JJ1503. The sequence goes on along the minus strand of NZ_JBALOZ010000245.1, from coordinate 8,533 downwards.
TCTTTATTAAACGAGCGAAACAAGCGGAAGATCCAATGGAAAGTAAAACAGAAGGTACAAAAATAACAAAATTAGCTGAGAATTAATAAAAAATGCACGAAGCCCACTTAACTAGGGCTCGTGCATATTTTTTATTTTCCTATGGCAAATTGTCGTATTTCCTGTAAAGCCTGCTGAAGATCTGACATCGTTTTTACGCCATTGTCAATTTCAATTCCGAGTTCAATCATTGTGTCTGCAGTATCAGGGCTGATTCCAGTTAAGATCGTAGAGCAGCCTAGTAGTTTAATGCCTTTCACAATCTTAAATAGGTGGTTAACAACCGATGTATCGATATAAGGAACACCTGAAAGATCAATAATTAATTGCTCCGCTTTTAATTCCTTTACCTTTATGAGTGTTTTTTCACGAATTTTCTTTGCCCGATACGTATCGACATTTCCCACTACAGGAAGAATACAGACCCTCTCGGCAAGTGGGATGATCGGAACAGACAATTCATCGACAGTTTCACGATGAATCTTTAATAATTCATCTTTATAGCTCACATAATAAGCTGTATGGGAATCTATGTATAGATCAATAATGTCATTAACATATCGCTCTAGGGCGAAGAATTCTTCCATGCTTAGGGAATGCTTGGATTCAAGATAAAATACCTTAATAGCATTCCAAATTATTCCTCGCGCGGACTGAAATAGCTCCAAGGATAAATGGATTGGGAAATCAGTTCTTGCACTTTGGCCGCCTCTTTCCTTCGCCCTCTCCATAATTTCTTCCGTTTTCAATTCAAGGATATTTTCTGTCACGACCTTGATAATTGGATTTCCTTCCGCTTCATACTCATAAAGAAGATGATTTTCTTTCATAAAAGAAGTTAGATAGCTTTTATTTTTCTGTAAATATTGAATCCATTCTTTCGTATAAAAGTCTAAATTGTCTCTTAGAAATTGTGCTAATTCTTCCTTTGAATGCACCGAATTGATCATGGAATGGCCCCCTATAAATGTATTGGATGGGTGATTTGCTTTAGCAAATGTAAGAAAGAAGGTGGTTCCTTGTCCTGTTTCGCTATTGACACGAATGCTGCCATTATTGCTTTGGATGGCATTAAATACTTGGGCAAGACCCATGCCTTTGCCATCCTGTTTTAATGTAAAAAAAGGAGTGCCAAGCAGACGAAGCTTGTCCTTTGGGATGCCGATGCCTGTATCAGAGATGCTTAGATGGACTCCGAGAGCATCTTCGTATTGCTCAATCAGTAACGTGCCGCCTTCATTCATCGCTTCGATGGCATTTTTAATTAAGTTGAAAAGCGCTTTCTTAATCTGATCCTTCCTGCCGGTTACCATGGCTTGATCGTGGTTGAATTTCCTTATTAAATGGATATGATAAAGCTGGTTTTGAAATAAAAGCAATATCGCGTCAATCACAGAGCATAGATTAAAGGTTGTATGCTGTTCCTGGAAAAACTCAGGCTTTGATACACTCATTAAATCATTTAAGGTTTGAATCGCACGGTCTAATTCACTTTGCGCAATTTGAGTATATTCTTGATTATAATTTTGCTCCATTAGCTGAAGAAAGCCTTTCACGGCAGTCAAGGGATTTCGTACTTCATGGGCAATTCCCGCTGCCATTTCCCCGATGGAGGATAACAGGTGATTATTCCAATTGTTATGTTCATGCATGCTTTGAAGCTGATTAACATTAAAGATAAATATATGAATCTTTTCTAATTTTTCATCTTTACATGTTCGATGAAACAGAAAAAAATGCGGCTGAGTATCGATAATCAGAATAAATTCATTTAATTTCCCCATAAAACATTCATGCAGCTTTGCCTTAAGTTCGTTATTTTTTATTCGGTGAAAAAGGTAATTGGAGCTGCTGTCCTCTGAAATTAGTAGTCTTTTTCCCTCGGTGTTCATTTTTTGGATTGTCCCATCAGGTGTCAATTCTATCAATCCATATAAGGCTTCATTAGAGGCAGGCGATTTATTCAATATTTGGTACCCCCATTACTGAGCCACTTTACAGCTCGGACTTTAGTTCCGTGATTTATATTGCTGGTAATTTCAAATTCATCCATAAGACGCCTTACTCCAGTTACCCCCAAGCCTAAACCCGTTTTTGAGGAATAAGTCTGAGTCAATATTTGCTCCAAGTTCTTAATTCCTGGGCCTTTATCGATTGCTATGATTTCTATACAGTGAGGAAGTGGCCTTATGTGAAGCTCGCCTTTACCAGCATAGAAGACGATGTTACGAGTTAGCTCCATGATAGAAACAACCACTTTGGTTTGTTGGCTGCAACTTAAGCCTAGCTCCTTTGCAACCTTTTTTCCTATTGAGCTTGCCACATACACATCGTCTTCTCGTTCAATAATAATTTTGTACAAATTCATCTCCAATCCTTTTGTAGAAATATTAGAATTTTAAGAGTATTTTGGTGTATTTTAGCTAAATTTTATCACAATTTTTATAAAAGTATAGTAGATTTTTACTATTATATTGGAATAACAAAATAAAAAAAGAACTCGCTTTCACACGAGTTCTTTTCAAACGCTTTATATTTAATAAATTCCTGATTAGAAAAGGTTCAGCTTCCCAATCCGCTCTACAGCCTCTACAAGCACCTCTTCGTCTACTAATAGCCCGACCCGGACATAGCCCTCTCCGTATTCGCCAAAGCCATTTCCAGCGGCAACGGCCACATCTGCCTTTTCAAGCAAATAATCGGCGAACGATTCACTTGTAAATCCAGCTGGGACAGGGAGCCACGCAAAGAAGGAACCGCTCGGTGCTTCTGCTTTCCAGCCGATTTTTCTGCATTCCTCTATTAGTACGTTACGGCGGCTTTCATAGCGTGAAACCAGTTCATCCACACAGCTTTGATCCTCTGTTAAGGCTGCAGCAGCTGCCATTTGTACCGCTGGAAAAAGACTGCAGTATAAATGATCTTGTATCAGATTAAGAGCTTCAATAATTTTCGGATTGCCAACTGCGAAACCAACACGCCAGCCTGCCATATTATACGTTTTGGACAATGTATACATTTCTACACCAATTTCTTTAGCTCCTTCTACTTCTAGGAAACTAGTTGGTTTTTTGCCGTCAAAGCCAATCGCGCCATAGGCAAAATCGTGCAGAATAGTAATATGATGTTCTTTTGCAAATGCAACGGTTTCTTCAAAAAAGGAACGGTCAGCAGTCGCTCCTGTTGGATTATTAGGGTAGTTCAAATACATGAGCTTGGCCGCTTCCCTTTGCTGAATCGGGATCGCGTTAAAATCAGGCAGAAATTTATTTTCTGCTTTTAAAGGAAAAGTCTCATATTGAACATTAGCCAGGACAACGCCTGATAAATAATCAGGATAGCCCGGATCAGGAAGCAGCATTAAATCGCCTTCATTTAATAAACACATAGGCAGCTCGACTAATCCTGTCTTCGTTCCAAAAAGGATCGCCACTTCAGTCGATGGGTCAATTTCAACACCGTATTGTTTCAAATAAAATTCAGCGGCAGCATTTTTTAATTCTTGAATTCCGCGAAACGGAGAATATTTATGCGTTTTTGGATCCTCAGCTGCTGATTGCAGTGCCTTTACAATATGAGGGGGTGTTGGCTGATCGGGATTTCCCTGTCCTAAATTAATAATGTCCCGGCCTTCTGCTATAGCTTTACTAACCTTTTCAACTAAGGTAGCAAAAAATTGGACAGGCAGTTTTTTTAAGCGATTTGAATATTCCATGTGCTTCACCTTTTCTATCATAAAATGAAATAATTGAAAATTAGCTATAATACTATTGTAAATGTTCGCATTTTAATTTCAAATTTTATATTTTTTCAGTCAAAATGTCTAGAGCATTATAAGAATATTTTCGAACAAGATGCTTTATTCATAACGGAAAAATAATATATGGTCATGAGGGTCAGTTTCCGCATGCTTATGAAGGAAACTGGCCTATTTGTGAAATAGGTCTAAAAGGGATGTGTGAGAATGAAGTTAGAAATGCGAAAAAGGGCATACTAAAATCATCTTCTTAGTCATCTGCTTGACAATAGGTTTAAGCTTCGAAAAAGAGAAAAAACTTAAAAGTTTCAATTAGATTTGTGAATATTATTTTCGACAAGATATGATATAATTATTTTATAAAAATAACAATGAGGAGTAATCACTATGTTAAAAGATATCTTCATGAGCCTTTCTCAAAACCAGTTTCTTAATAGTGCTGCAAAAAAGTATGGTTTAAAATTGGGTGCGCAAACTGTTGTAGCGGGAACAAATATAGAAGAAACGATCAAAAGTATTAAAGAACTCAATGCACACGGAATCTCGTGTACGGTAGATAACTTAGGTGAATTTGTATTTAAAGAGGAAGAAGCAACAGAAGCGAAGGAACAAATTCTAAAGGTAATTGAAGCGATACATGAAAATCAAGTAGATGCTCATATTTCATTAAAGCCTACACAATTAGGCTTAGATATTGATTATAACTTTTGCTTAAATAATTTAAGAGAAATTGTCGACTTAGCAAGTAAGTATGATATGCATATCAACTTTGATATGGAGGATTATGGACATCTTCAGCCATCGTTTGACATATTGGACGAACTTTCCAAGGAATATAATAATATTGGAACGGTTATCCAAGCTTATTTCTTCCGTGCAGAAGAAGATATCCAAAAGTACAAAAACTACCGTCTTCGTATCGTAAAAGGCGCTTATAAAGAGTCTGAGCAAGTTGCCTACCAAGATAAAGGAGACATCGATAAAAACTTTATTAAGCTGATCGAATATCATTTATTAAATGGAAAATTTACATCCATTGCCACACATGACCATAATATTATTAATCATGTGAAGGAATTCGTTAAAAAGAATGATATTCCAAATGATAAATATGAATTCCAGATGCTGTATGGCTTTAGAAAAGACATGCAATTACAACTGGCAAAAGAGGGATATAACTTCTGTACGTATGTGCCATTCGGCAATGACTGGTATGGATACTTCATGCGCCGTCTTGCGGAAAGACCGCAAAACCTAAACCTAGTTGCGAAACAAGTGTTTAACAAGAAAACGAACACCGTACTAGGTGTAGCAGCGGGAGCATTCTTATTAGGAAGAATGACGAAGAAGAAAAACAAAAAATAATACGGGTTCATTCACATTTTGAATGGAAAGGTCTGTCTCTTAAGGGGCAGGCCTGTTTTGTTTGATAATTGATGGTAAAATAAGAATAACAATGATAAGTGATGGGGAGATTCAAATGTTCAAGGCTCAAAAAGAATATTACTGGAAGATTGGATTATTGGTGTCAGTTATTTCTTTTATTTTACATATAGTAGGGGTTAGACAGGTTTTAGATTCCGAATTAAATGTTAAAAACCTGGCTGCTTATTTAGGGTTTTCGTTGGCGGTTGGACTGATCGCATTATTATTAGTGCGCTTTGGTTTCAAAATAGCACTTATCTTCTTTCTGGCTGGTCTCATCATTGGATTTATTGAAATGTATCGCCTTTTCTTTAGTGACTCTTCTGGATGGGGAGATTTAGCGGGACTTATCTCTTTATTTATGTGGGTGTTTATGGGAATTGGGTTAGGAGTTTTTGCTCAATTAGGTGCATACTACTGGCGAAAAAGGAAATAACAGTAACATGGAAGCCTCCACAAACAGTGGGGGCTTATTTATTTTTCATTCAATTGTTTAATACATGGCTATGAAGGGGAATCTTATGGTTGGAGCAATTATTCCATAAATGTTATCGTCTGTCACATTTATATTATGAATGCATTGGAAAGTTGTCGAGTTTGCAGAGGGGTCTGCATGTAAGATAAGGGTAAGGAGTGGTGATCATGTATAAAAAGCAAGAAAAAATATTGATGTGGGTAGTTTTTTCAGCTGCTGGGATCATGCTGCTATCACTATTAGGAAGAGTATTTGGCAGTTAAGGAGGCGATTAGGAAATGGGAAAAGAGGAGGCTGTATTTTTTAGCCGGGTACTTACAGAGCTGACATTATCGTTTCATATTATTTACGCCACAATCGGTGTAGGGATTCCGCTCATGATTATGATTGCCCAGTGGATTGGTATTAAGAAAAATGATGAACATTATATTTTACTGGCAAGAAGGTGGGCTAGAGGGTTTGTCATTACTGTTGCTGTTGGAGTTGTAACTGGAACTGCGATTGGCTTGCAGCTTTCGCTTTTATGGCCAAACTTTATGGTGTTAGCAGGAAATGTGATTGCTCTGCCACTATTTATGGAAACATTTGCGTTTTTCTTTGAGGCCATCTTTTTAGGGATCTATTTGTATACTTGGGATCGATTTGAGAATCAGAAGAAGCATTTGCTGTTATTAATACCGGTTGCTGTCGGAGCGTCCTTTTCAGCTGTTTTTATCACGATTGTGAATGCGTTTATGAATGCTCCGCAAGGGTTTGACATCGTTGGTGGTCAACTGATCAATATTAACCCGCTGATTGCGATGTTTAATCCTGCAATGCCAACAAAGGTTGCTCACGTTTTGGCAACTGCTTACATGACTTCAGCTTTTGTTCTAGCTGCGATAGCTGCATTCCGGCTACTTAAAGGATCAAGCCATATCTATCACAAAAAGGCGCTTTATTTAACGATGAAGCTAAGCCTCATATTCTCCATTGCATCCGCAGTTATTGGTGATTTCTCAGGCAAATATTTAGCTGAGTACCAGCCGGAGAAATTAGCGGCAGCTGAATGGCATTTTGAAACAGAAGAAAATGCGCCGCTATATTTATTCGGAGTTCTAGAAGATGGAGAGGTTAAGTATGCCATTAAAATTCCCTTTGCATTAAGTATTCTGGCACATAGTAGTTTATCTGCTGAAGTGATCGGATTAGATCAATTTCCAGAGGACGAAATTCCTCCCCTTTATATTCACTATTTATTTGACATTATGGTATCTATAGGAGTATGGCTGACGGTACTATCGGCTGTATATGTTATTGGAACATGGAAGGGCTGGCCTTTTGTAAGAAAGACATGGTTCCGAGGCTTTATTGTGGCAGGAGGGCCGCTTTCTGTTATTGCAATAGAAGCGGGATGGTGGTTTGCTGAGGTAGGCAGACAGCCATGGGTCCTGCGAGGAATTTTGAGAACAGAGGACGCCGCGACAACTAGTGGTCAAATAGACCTTATGCTTGTGTTATTCGCTGGTTTATATCTGATTCTAGGGATTGGAAGCATTGTTGTGTTAACGAGAATGTTTAGAAGAAATCCAGTGGAAAAAGAGCTGGAAGATCGGCATACAGAAATGGGCGGTGAGCATTCATGACACTTGAGGTAATTGGAATTTCGGTTCTTTGGCTATTTCTGTTTGGGTATGTGCTCGTTGCTTCTATTGACTTTGGTGCTGGTGTATTTAACGCATATAGCTTGTATACAGGACGCAAGCATATTTTAACAAATATCATTCAACGATATTTATCGCCAGTTTGGGAAGTCACAAATGTGTTTCTAGTCTTCTTTTTTGTTGGCATGGTTGGGTTTTTTCCAAAAACTGCTTTTTACTACGGCACGATTCTACTTGTTCCAGCGAGTATTTCCATTATTTTGATCGCGATTCGAGGATCCTATTATGCTTTTGAGACATATGGGTCAAGGGGCCATAGGGGATATACCTTTATGTACGGCTTATCAGGCTTGTTTATTCCAGCATCCCTTTCCATTGTGCTAACTATTTCAGAAGGCGGCTTCGTTACAATGGTCAATGATCATCCTGTGCTCGATTACTGGGCGCTGTTTACTAGCCCCCTTACATGGAGCATTGTTGTGCTTAGTTTAGCAGCTGTTCTTTATATATCTGCTGTATTTTTAACATGGTATGCGAATAAAGCACAGGATCAGAATGCAACTGAGTTATTAAGAAAGTATGCATTAATCTGGGCAGCTCCATTAATGATTACAGCAGCTGGAATTATTGTAGAACTGCGGGCCCATAATGCTGAGCATTATGCACGAATGCTAGATGTTTGGTGGCTGCTTGGACTGTCATTTATCCTATTTATCGGAACGGTGTGGCTAATTTGGAAGCGGAAGAAATATGGCCTTGCCTTCGGATTATTAGCAGGACAATTTACCTTGGCTTTTTTTGCATACGGAATATCTCATTATCCATATCTTCTGTATCCACACTTAACTATTTATGACAGTTTTACAAATGAAGCGATGGCGCTTTCGCTAATAGTTGCCTTTATTGCTGGGCTTTGTTTACTCGTTCCATCCTTATGGCTTCTATTAAGGCTGTTTTTATTTGATAAAAATTATGTTAGAGGAAGAGTCATGAAGGAGGATTCGTGAATATGGAGTACTTTTTTATTTTTTATGCACCATTTATTGTGGTGGCTTTGGCGCTAGTGGCAGCTTTTTGGCTAGGGCTTAAAGACGGAGCTGTTCATAGAAGTGAGCGGAAATAAGCTGAATATAGAAGGTCAAAGCTCCTATTTAAAAGAGTGCTTTGACCTTTTTTACAGTTTGAAATCTCTCC